>CAYSYY010000138.1:0-8491 GCA_964435265.1 uncultured Gemmatimonadota bacterium | reverse complement strand
TGGTCCTGCAGGACGATATGGCCGGGACGGCGGTCGGCGAAGCCGGGGATCGGGGCGTACTTGCTCTCGGCCAACTTCTCGTCCATGAATGAGGTGCCGAGATCGAATTCCAGGACCTTCACGCCGTTGAGCCAGTGCTCGCCGTGGTTGCCGTGAAGGATGATGCGTGAGGCATTGAAGCCGCCGACCGGCTTCAGGTTCTTGCCGGCGGGGGATAGCAGGTCGTAGAGGGCTGCGGCGGTGTGGGTCTCGCTGACCTCGGCGTCAGGATTCTGGTCGTCGTCGAGGATCTGGTACTCGAAGCCCAGGGCGGCGTTGGGAGGCGGGTAAGCCGTACTCAGTGCCTCCGAGACGTTGTATTTCACCCCGCTGTTGCCCCCGGGGCTGATCCGCCACTCGAAGTAGAGTTCGAAATTCTCGAAGGTCCTCTCGGTCATGAGGTCACCGCCCTCGAGCGGCTGACCGTCGGCCTGCACCGGAACGTCCCCGCTCGCCACCTTCCTGATGCAGTTCTCCTCGATGACCCAGTGCTCCTCGGGGATGCCCTCGCGTCCCAGGCCGCGCCAGCCGTTGAAGGTCCGGCCGTCGAAGAGCAGGATCCAGCCGGCTGCCTCTTCCTCCGGAGTCAGGGTGTTCAGGCGATCCTCAGCGGGGATCTGTTCGTCAGCGCTCTGGGGCTGATCTTCCCGGCAGGCGGGCAGAATCAGGAGGGTGGTGAAGACGAGACTTGAACTTGCGATGAGGCAGAGTGTGGGGGCACAGAGTATGCGGCGGGGGATAGAGCGGAGCACGTGGGGGAGCACGAAGTAGATCCCGTGCTTGGATGGCTCCCGGCCGGCCCGGGTGCGTCGGGTGGAGCATTGTATTTCGAGCATGGCGCGGGACCTCCTTTTACCGCTAGCATGAGATTGTACCCGGAAGCTGAGACAGAGGAAAAGGAGCAGAAATGTCTGCCATGCCGAGACGCGATTTCCTGGAGCACTCGACCCGGGCGGCGGCCGGCGCCGCCCTGCTCGCCGCCGGCATCGATCCCGAAGGACTTCCCCTGCACGCGCGTCCCGTGAGCCCCAACGACCGGATCGCGATAGGCCTGATCGGAGCAGGGGACATGGGCAAGTCGAACCTGCGTGATTTCCTGCGCGTTCCCGAGGTGGAATGCCTGGCCGTGGCCGATGTGGACATGCAGCGGCTGGAGTCGGGGATCGCGCTGGTTGAGCAGCAGCGCGGCTCGCGCCCGATGGGCTATCGCGATTTCCGGCGCATCATCGAACGCGACGACATCGACGCGGTGATCGTCGGCACCCCCGATCACTGGCACGCTCTGCCGGCCATCATGGCCTGCCAGGCCGGCAAGGACGTCTATGTCGAGAAGCCGCTGGCGACCACGATCGCCGAGGGCCGGGCAATGGTCGCGGCCGCCCGCCGTTACGACCGGGTGGTGCAGGTCGGCACCCAGCAGCGCAGCGCCGGGCACTTTCGCGACGCGGTGGAGTTCGTCTGGTCGGGTAAACTGGGGAAGATCCGCATGGTCCGGGCCTGGACCTACCTCGACTGGAAGGGCGACATCGGCAATCCTCCCGACGAGCCGGCGCCCGACTACATCGACTATGACTTCTGGCTTGGTCCGTCGCCGCTGCGGCCGTATAACCCGATGCGCTGTCACCACAACTTCCGCTGGTACTGGGACTACTCGGGCGGGCTGATGACCGACTGGGGCGCCCACATGGTGGACGTGGTGATGTGGGCGATGCCCGAGGATCCGGTCGGGGCCATGGCGATCGGCGGCAAGTACGGCTATGACGACATCCGGGAAACCCCCGACACCCAGCAGTCGATCGTGGAGTTCCCCAGCTTCTCGATGCTCTGGGAGCACATGATCGGCTGCGGTCTGGGACCGTGGCAGCGCGAGCACGGCGTCGAGTTCCATGGCCAGAACGGGGTGCTGGTGGTCGACCGCGGGGGGTGGGAAGTGCATTCGGAAACCAATGCCTACAATCAGCCTCGGGCCAAGGTCATGGAGGACGTCGAGCGCCGGCCCGCCTCCCAGGACTACCACTTCACCCACGTGCAGAACTTCCTGGAGTGCATGCGCACCCGCGCGAAGCCGGTGGCCGACGTGGAAATCGCTCATAAGTCGGTGATCGCCTGCCACCTGGCCAACATCGCCGTGAGGCTGAAGCGGTACTTCCCGTGGGATGCGGAGCGCGAGCAGATCCCCGGCGACCGCGAGGGGCAGGCTCTGGTGAGCCGGGAGTACCGTCGCCCCTGGCGGTTGCCGCAGGTGTGACAGGAGCTGACCAGCAATGAGCACACGACGTGATTTCGTGAAGAAAGCCGGAACGGGAGCGGCGGCCGCGTTGGCGGCGGGGGCCGCCACGGGAGCAGTGGCCGGGTCAGCGGCAGCCGGATCGGTGACGGCGGGATCGGCGGCGGGCGGTACCGGCCGCGTACGGAACCAAGTGACGGGAGGATTGACCGGAGAGACATCAGAGAGGGCCGGGGACCGGGCAGCGTCAGCAGCCGCGGCCGAACCCGCCTTCTCTCTCGGCATGGCCTCCTACACCTTCCGGGAGTTCGATCTCGCCACCGCCCTGGCCTGGACCGCGCGGATGGAGCTCAAGTACATCTGCCTGAAGAGCATGCACCTGCCGCTCGAGAGCACGCCGGCCGAGATCGAGGCGATCGCGCGGCAGGTCCGCGAGGCCGGCATCGAACTCTACGGCTGCGGGGGTGTCTACATGGCTTCCGAGACCGAGGTCGAGAACGCCTTCGCCTACGCCGCCGCCGGCGGGATCAAGGTCATGGTCGGGGTGCCGGATCACCCCTTGCTGCCCCTGGTCGAGCGCAAAGTGCGCGAATACGACATCAAGCTGGCCATCCACAATCATGGTCCGGGGGACGAGCGCTACCCCACCCCGGAGAGTGCCTTCACGCGCATCCGCGACATGGATCCGCGCATGGGTCTCTGCATCGATATCGGGCACGCCATGCGTTCGGGGATCGATCCGGCCGAAGCCGCCCGGATCTATGCCGACCGGGTCCACGACATCCACATCAAGGATGTCTCGGCGGCCTCGCGGGAGGGCACCACGGTCGAGATCGGCCGGGGAGTGATCGACATCCCCCGTTTCCTGCGTACCATGCTCCAGAACGGTTACGACGGGATCCTGGCGCTCGAGCACGAGAAGGACGGCGCCGATCCTCTGGCCGGGGCGGCCGAGTCGATCGGCTACCTGCGGGGTGTGCTGGCGGTCATCTGAAGGCCGCACCGGTGGAGTACATTAACGGCACTGGTTCCTGATAACAGAACGGTGACGGGAATATGAAGATCGAGGCGTTTCAGCGCACCACGCGGCAGCGGCGGGTCATACTCGAAGAACTCCGCAAGCTCAAGACACACCCGTCGGCCACCGACCTCTACGAGATCGTGCGGCAGAAGCTGCCCCGGATCAGCCTCGGTACGGTCTACCGCAATCTCGAACTCCTGGCCTCGAGCGGCGAGATCCTCAAGCTCGAGAGCGGCGGCGGACAGGCCCGCTTCGACGGCAATCCCGAGCACCACCACCACGTCCGGTGTTCGGTATGCGGCCGGGTGGATGACGTGCACCAGCCGGTCGGGGACGACGCCCTGGGGAAGATCGGAACCCTCGAAGGGTACCGGATCGCCGACTACCGCCTCGAGTTCATCGGCGTCTGTCCGCAGTGCCGGGAGCACAGCGCCAGCAAAGCCTGACGAGGACTGAACCCGGGCATCTCGGAGACGGAACGGGGGCAGAACCGCTCACCTGGATATTCGGTGTAGAAAAAGGCAGGGCCGGTCGCCCGTGCACGGTGACCGGCCCTTTATTCGGGAGGTTATCGTTCTACAGGTTTCGGGTTATCTCACGACTCGCACCAACGGTCGGCCGCGCTGACCGCTGAACCGTCCGCTCCTACCTCTTCCCAGAACCCAGTACTCACCGATCAGTCGCGTGTGTCGGGTGGTCAGTTCGGACAGGGAGGAGCTCGAAGGTGTCAGCTGCTCAGCCCGGCGAAGCCTGACCGGCATACCGTCGGTCATATCCAGGGGCTCGCTGAATGGCATCTCTTCACTCCACGGGTCGGGCATTTCCGTCGTTCGGCTCCGCCTCACCGAGGCCGGGGCCGTATTCCTGTTCCTGTTCATTAGAACGACTCAGCCCGGGAATGGTTGCTCGAAAATCCGCGTCTTTTCTGTGAAAAATCGCTTTCAGAGGACAATTCACGTGCAAGAACGGCGCGATAGGGGGTGACAGCAGCATAACGGATCGCCATTCTTGCGGCATGGACGATCCCCTCTCCCGACTGGGCCCCGACAATCACGAGCACTGGATGCGACTGGCCCTGCGCGAGGCGGCCCGGGCCGCCGAGGAGGGCGAGGTGCCGGTCGGCGCGGTCATTGTCCACAACTCGATGGTGATCGGACGGGGCTACAACCGCACCGAAGGGCTCGCCGACGCCACCGCGCATGCCGAGATCCTGGCCATCGGAGCCGCCTCGGACACCCTTGGGGACTGGCGCCTGGAGGACTGCATCCTCTATGTGACCCTCGAACCGTGCCCGATGTGCGCCGGGGCGATCGTGCAGGCCCGCATCCCCGTCCTGGTCTACGCAGCTCCCGATCCGAAGGCGGGGGCCTGTGGCACCCTCTACGATATCGTCCGCGACGGACGCCTCAACCACCGGGTCGAGGTCGTGACCGGCGTTCTGGAAGAGGAGTCAGCCGCCCTGCTGAAGCACTTCTTCCGCGGGTTGCGCGAGAAAGCCGATCTCCCCGGTTGACGGATCCTTTAAACTATCTGCGGGCTGCACCGGTAT
The DNA here is from genome assembly GCA_964435265.1 of uncultured Gemmatimonadota bacterium. Lineage (GTDB taxonomy): Bacteria > Blakebacterota > Blakebacteria > Blakebacterales > Blakebacteraceae > CAYSYY01. Next base: position 3,655 of record CAYSYY010000138.1, on the reverse strand, counting down.
AAACAGATACACGGTGCTGAGCTGACATGACGGAAGGCGACCTTGCATTGATGGCGCTTTATCAATTTAAACTTGGTTTTACAGAATTCGATAAAATGCAGATGCATGAGCGGTTGTTCTCCGTATCTGGCTCAGGTTTGCCATAATCTGGCGCAGAGGGTGTCAAAGGGGAATCGATGACATTGAATACTCTCTCCCGCGTGTCCCGTCAGCATTCTCTCATCCTCATTGCTCTCATATCCCTGGTTGCGTTTACATCGTGTTCCAGCAGAGGGGGAAGGAGCGATAGCGTCAGCGTCGAGCGCTTCACGGTCGGCGATACCCTGGTGGTGCGGAGCACACCGCCGGAGGTGCTGCCGCCGCCTGTTTACGATCTGGAACCCGATCTTGAGATCGGAGTGGAAGAAGGCCCCGAGGAGTATGTGCTGATGCAGCCGGACGACATCGGGGTGGATGGGGACGGGAATATCTTCGTCAGCGACCAGCGCGCCGGCGAGGTGCGCGTCTACGACCGCGCGGGCACCCACCGGCTGTCCTTCGGGCGTCGGGGGGAAGGGCCGGGGGAGTTCCACAGCGAGATGTGGGGCCTCTTCGATGTCCACCCGGTAGCGGGGGGATTGATCACGGTCGAGGACAATCCGCAGCTTCGAATCTTCGACCGCGACGGCACCTATCTGCGCTCGTTCGATCTCACCTTCGTCCTGGCCGCCGATTCGCGCCTGCGCACCTCAGCCTACGACATCCACTGGTTCCCCGAGCGGCAGCAGCTGGTCGTGAACTGGTTCTGGCGCCGGCAGAGCGGGGATTGGGTCATGCCCAGGGTCAACACCCTCGCCGTGCTCAACGAGGATCTCGAGATCGTGCACGAGATGCCTCCCCTGGAGCCGCCGACCGGTATGTACAGCATGGACCAGCGGGCTTTCTCCCTCCCCTTTACGGCCGAGTACTGCTGGGGGATCGCCGGCGGGAACCGGCTCGTCTGGGGAGTCGGCTCACACTACCGCCTGGACACCTTCGATCTGGACACCGAGGCGTGGCTGCGGATCGAGTTCGCCCTCGATCCCGAACCGGTCACGGCCGCCGAACTCGACGCCTGGAAGGTGAATTTCCTGGAGCGGTACAGTGGGGGTGACGAAGGGGCCTGGCGTCCCCTGCTGAACCAGGCCACCTATCCCTCGCACAAACCGGTGTATGCCGACATCCTCGGAGACGACCAGGGCCGGATCTGGGTCCAGCGCTACTCCCCCATCACCGGCCCCGAGGGTGAAGAGCTGACTCGCTACGATCTCTTCTCCTCCGACGGAGTCTGGCAGGGGATCGTGGATGCTCCGGCCAGACTCAACTGCATCGTCGGCGGGTCGGCCTACTGGTTCGGCTACCCCGACTATCCTGTCATCCGCCGCGCCAGGCTCATACCTTATCAATAACCCGGTCCCCCCCGGCGGGTGGGCGTGCGCGGGCTCGGCCAGGGACGCGGATTGCCGTCGCGGTCGAGCATGATCCGCTGGGTGCGCGGTACCGTCTCCTCGTCCTCCGAGGCCAGATAGGCCAGGCACGCTTCGACCACCACGTTATTGATCATCTCGCACATGACCAGCTTGTCGTAGGTGTCGATCTGGGTGTGCCAGGTATAGCCGTAATCCCAGCTCGAGGTGCCCAGCGAGAAGCAGGGCGCCCCGGCGGCGATGAACGAGGCATGGTCGCTCCCCCCGCTCGAGGGGCTGCCCGGCACGGTCAGGGTGATGTTCCGGCCGACCTCGGTGGGCAACCGGACGAGCCAGTCGGCGAGGAACGGACCCGCCTCCACGAATCCGGAGTCCGAGAGCCGGGAGATCCGGCCGATGCCGGAGTCGAAGTTGAATCCGGCCTGCAGGCCCGCCACGATCTCGGGGTGGTCCTCGACGAACGCGGCCGAACCGTTCAGGCCCTGCTCCTCGCTCCCCCACAAGCCCACCACGATCGTCCGTTTCGGATTCGGGTAGACTTTCTTCAGGACCCGCAGCACCTCCATCGCCAGCAGGCAGCCGGAGGCATTGTCGACCGCTCCGGTGGAGGTGTCCCACGAATCGAGGTGACCGCTCAGGACGATGTACTCCTCCGGCTTCTCGGTGCCCCGCATTATGGCCACGGTGTTGAAGACCGGCTGCTCCCCGAAGGTCTCGACCTCGGCTTCGATCTCGAGTTTCGGAGTATGCCCGCTCGCGGCAAGCCGGTAGAGCAGGGTGTAGTCCTCCAGGCTCAGGATGAAGGAGGGGATCCGGGTGGTATAGGTGGTGAAGGTGCGCCAGGAGTACCAGAGGTTCGGCCAGCCCATGCCGATCACTCCGGCCGCCCCGGCTTCCTCCAGCTTCCGCGCCAGGGCGCTGGTCGCCCCCCGCCCCCCGAAACCGGCCCGCTCGAGGTTCTCGTTGAAGGCCTGCATGGCGGCGCGGCGCTCTTCGACGAACGCTTCGTAATCGGCGGCGAGGGCGTTGGTCTCCCAGGTCGCGTGGGGCCGGCCGCTCGGTTCGGGGAAACTGATCAGGACCCACTTGCCGCGCACGCCCGGCAGCCAGGCCTTGAAGGCGATCGAATCGGCCACCTCGGGGATGATGACGGCCTCGGCCTCGACCGCCCGGCGCAGCCCCGGGCTCCACGACATCAGATTGCCGCTCAGGGTCTTGATCCACGGCTCGAGCATGTCGATGTGGCAGATGCCGCGCTGCCAGCTCTGCCAGACACCCCACTGCTCGTTGCGCGCCTCGACGCCCCAGCCCGAGAACTGTTCCACCGCCCACTCGTGGGCGCGGGTGTCCTGCGGGCTCCCGGTCAGGCGCGGGCCGATCACGTCGACCAGCTCGTGAGCCAGGTCGGCGAACTGAGAGTTCTCAGTCGCCTCGATCCAGATCTGCCGGATGACCGGATCGTCGACCGCCAGGGTCTGGGCCGTAATGGGAGCAGCGAGCGTGACGATCAGGCTGCAGATCGCGAAGATGAATACCGAACGTTTCATCGATGCCTCCAGAGATGGATTCTTCACGTTCCGGAATGAGGTTGGTTTGCCAGCGGCATTATGAACCAGACTCCAGGGAGAGGACAACCGGCCGCTTTCGAGTACATTTTTACGTGAGGCAACGTATCCAACCCGGGCACTTTTCATGCCTTGACGCACAGCCCCGGATTGGCGGATTCTCATCTTCTCTCATCTACCCCGACCCGGAGCTGAACCGATGAGCCGGAAGACCTCCCCGAACGGAAACGTACCCGCGGGCGTCGCGATCGTTGCCACGCTCGTCCTCGCCCTCGGCCTCACCGTCGCCTGGCCGGCGGGCGCCGCCGCCGATCCGATCAAATTCGCCCGTTACCCGCACATCTGTAACGGGAAGATCGCTTTCTCCTACCACGGTGACATCTGGGTGGCCGACGCCGACGGTTCCCATCCCTACCGGCTGACCGCCCATGTGGCCATGGACGAGTTCCCCCGCTTCAGCCCCGACGGGGAGTGGATCGCGTTCACCTCGAACCGGATGGGGAACAACGACGTCTGGATCGTGCCCACGGCCGGCGGGGTACCGCGTCAGCTCACCTTCAATTCGACCAACGACAACGCCCTCTATTTCACTCCCGACGGGGAGCGGATCATCTTCAGCACCACCCGGGGCGCCGATCCGTGGGG
>CAYSYY010000137.1:0-8498 GCA_964435265.1 uncultured Gemmatimonadota bacterium | reverse complement strand
CGTCACGCCGGGTTCGATGACCGCGAGCTGATTCCGGCACTGGGTGTAGCTGCCGCGGGCCCAGTAGGCGCGGGCGAGCACCAGACGCAGGTGCAGGTGGGTGATCTCCTTGCGTTTCGAGAAGGTCCAGTTCTGGTCGCCGGTCTTCTGCTCCTGGGCGCCCAGGGCCGTCTCGCCCCAGTAGACGGTCTCGTCGTCGTCGGCCAGAGCACTGAATACGAAGGTCCCCCCCGCCCAGATGTCGGGATTGGACGGATCGTATTCCTTAGCCGTACTGAAGGCGTACCGGGCTTCGCCGAATTCCTCCAGATAGGCGAGGCACCAGCCGCGACCGTGGAGGGCCGGCGGGTAGTCGAACAGTTCGACCAGGGCCTCGTCGAACTTGTCGAGGGCGTCACTGTACCGTTCACTCTTGAAGAGTTTCCAGCCGCTGTCTACGAGCTGGTCGACCTTCTCGATAGTGTTGGTCTTCGTGCCGCACCCCGGTGCGGCCGCTACGGTCGCGACGATTACGGCCGTGAGGATCCATCCGCCCGCTCTCGTTCTCATGGTTGCGCCCTTCTCTCTCATATCCGCTCCCTCACCGCAGCAGGAGCATCTTGCGCACCAGGACCGTGCCGCCGACCTCGAGCCGGTAGAGGTATATCCCGGTTGCGACGTCCCGACCGTCGCCGTCGGATCCGTTCCAGGTCACGGTGTGTTCGCCCGCCCCGAGGATCGCATCGACGAGGGTCCTTACCGTCTGCCCTCTGACGTTGATAATCCGCAGGCGGACGTGATCGCCGGCCAGTTCGACGGGGATACGGAAGCTGATCCGGGTGGTCGGATTGAAGGGATTGGGCGCGTTTCCGAGCAGTTCCACCCCCGCCCGCTCGACCGGCGGCGGCGCCGGACCCCGGACGAGGCGGTACCACCCTCCACCCGGCACCGCTCCCGCGGCCCAGCCGCCGGCGACGGTGGCCCCTCCGGGCACGGGTTCCCAACTCCCGCCCGCCCAACGCGCGAAGTGGTATGGAGTATCGGTTTCGGGCCGGTCGCGCACCGGCAGCCTGAGTACGGCGCCGCCGCCGGGTCCGGTCCAGTCGGCCGGACCGAGGGAGACAACCGGAGCACCAAGGGCCGAGAGCCCGCCGGAAGGAGCCCCCGGCAGACCGGCCGGTACACGATCATAGGGTATCAGCAGGAGGGTCGTGCCCCGGTGATCCCCGCCGGGGACATCGAGCGTGACCGCTCCGAGGCCGGTGACCGCACTCAGGAGCGCCTGACTCCCCGCTGCCAGAACGGCGGTGCCTATGTTCACCGCGGCGGTGTCGCTGAGCCCCCCGTAGCGGTCGTACCCGATCGCATTCAAGGTGAACTGGGCCGCATCCGGCAGGACCTGCGCCGCATCCACTATCCCGACTCCGCCGAGAGTGGACTGGAAGAGCAGGCTGACCGGGCTCTCCCCGGCCGGAGTGAGAGTACCCGTGCTCAGACCGTGGTGCAGCGGCTCGTTCCCCACCACCCAGACCTCGGCCCGGTTCGGGAAGAGGGGATGCGGCAGAAGCCCCACGGCGATCACGGGTGCGGTTTCATCGAGGTAGGCGAACTCGGCCCGGAACATCCAGTCGCCCAGATAGTACGCTCCGCTGGTGGTGCTCAGGTCGCCGAATTTGATCCAGACGTCGGTGGCCGACATGCGCAGGAAGGATCGCCCCAGTCTCCGGTTCAGATCGGAGTAGCCGATGTGGTGCGAACCCATACGCATCGAGACCAGGTAGTCCACTCCGGCTCCGGTGGAGTACAACGTGTCGGTCACGGGCACATACACCCAGCCCTCGGAGCTGATCTGGGGCGTAACGGGAGCCGGCGCGAAGATCGGGGTTTCATTGACCAGGTAGGTGCCGGGCTCCCCGGCTAACTCGGTCATGACGCGGACCTCGAAAGTGACGTCGGTCTCGCCCATGAGATAGGCCCAGATCCCGGTCAGGCGGGCCGGGGCGACCTCGGGCGTGACCCGCAGGCCCACATGAACCTGCGGTTCGCCGAAACTGAGGCGTATCAGCGGCCGCCCGGTCTCGTACTTCATCAATCCCCCGACACCCTGGACGGCGGCGGCGGCGACCCGGAAAGAGCCGCTCGGGACCGCGGCGGCGTTGGTGAGCACGACCGCAGCCTCGTCATAGGTCGTCCCAAGGCCCGCGACCGCACCCCCGGCCGCACTCAGCGGCGAGACGTCCCGAACCCCGTCCCCCAGTCGCACCAGCCGGGCGGTGACCCCCGCCGGCAGACCATCGGGGAAGGCCACGGTCAGATCGGTGGCGTTGTAGTACCGCACGGCGGCCGCTCCGCGCGCCTCCAGAGTGATCACCTCGGTCGAGGGGTAGAGGTTCTCGTGCCGCTGCGGCTCGAGCCAGGGCCGGATCGGCAGCGTCTCGAAGCGGTCGTCCCCCGCTCCGTCGCCCTTCAGGTAGAGGGCGGTGACGAAGTCGCTGAAGGCGGCGGCGAAATCGCCGCTGCCGTCCGAGGTGAGAGCGGCTTCGATACCGGCCACTCCCCCCAGCGGGCTCATGGCCAGGGCGCTGATGAATTCCTCGCCGAAACGGGTGCCGAGGTAATAGGTCCAGAGCGCCGCTCGGCTGTAATCATCGATGAGGCGCTGGTACTGCCGCCACGAGAGCAGATCCACATTGGGGCGCGAGACGTATCCCGAGAAACCCATCAACCCGTAGCCGCAGATCCACTCGGAGTAGAGCGAGAGCCCCTCGTTTACGGCCAGGATCTCATCGGGATCGTTATGCCACTGGATCAGGTGCTGGAACTCGTGCGCCATGGTGCTCTCGACCAGGCCGTGGTAGTAGGCCTCCGTGGCCGGGTCCGAAGGGTTGCTGTAGCCCAACAGCCGGCTGTTCACGTACAGCATCTCGGTGTGGTTGGAACGCTGTTTGATCCCGCCGCCGAAATCGACCGGATCCGCGAACTGGTTGGCCGGATAGAAATAGCCGACATAGAAGGCGGTACCGGAGGAGTCGGTGGCCTCCTCATCGATCAGGGAGATGAGGATGACGATCTTCGGATCGCCGTCCACGTCGGGTGGATTCCCGAAGACCTCGGTGACGTTCTGATATATCCCGAGCGAAGGATTGCGGGAACGGGTCGGAGTGGAGACTTCGTAAGCTTCGAGAAAAGCAGCTACGTCATCATCGTCGACGACATCGAGTTCGCCGGCCTCGACGAAGTAGTAGGCGTAGGAACCCACCGCCCGGCATTCGGCCAGGACCTTCCTCTGCTTGTACGGGAAGCTGACCTTTTCGGAGAAATCGATGGCCCAGAACTCTTTGCGGTCGCCGACGCTCCAGGCATCGGTGGTCCGCGTCCGGGGTGCTCCGGCCGCTTCACCGGCCAGGGCCCGCGGGGCCAGCCGGGCGGCGGCCTCGGCCAGCAGCGGGGTGGCGTCGATGAGCGGCGGCAGCGGCCGGATCTGCCCCCCCGCCCCGACCCGGGCGATCTCACCAGGGGGGATCTGCACGATCTGCTGGGCGCCGGCCGCGGTGGGGATGATCAGTACGGCGACCGACAGGGCTAGCCCGGGGAGCAGGGTGATCAGAGGAGTGCGTTTCATCTCGTTCACTCAGAACTCCGGTCCGAGAGCGATGTACCAGCGGGGTCGCCCCCCGATGGTGTTCAGGGTGTTCTTCCAGGCCACGTCGAATCTCAGGATAAGGAACCCGAGGTTCATGCGCGCCCCCAATCCGATTCCGCTCCTGATATCGCGGAAGGCCGGCATATTCCCCCTGACCGTGAAGGGATGGACGTCGCCGCCGGTCCAGGTCATCCCCAGGTCCCAGAAGAGCGCGCCCTGGACGTTGGGGATGGTGAGGGGCAGCGGCCAGCCCAGCGCGAGCACGCGCACCAGCGGGAAACGCAGCTCGAGATTGGTCAGAGTGAAGCGGGTTCCGGCGAACTCGTAGAAATCGAAACCCCTCAGGGGGGACTGGAAGCTGGCGAAGTAGAGGTTCTCGATATCGTAGAGGTCGGAGCGGGTATAGCGCGGGCCCCACCAGAATCCGTTCCCGCCCAGGTAGAACCGCTGTGGATCGCGTCCCTCGCTCAGACCGCCGGCGGTGCGGAAAACCAGCGTGAGGCCGCGGCCCAGGTTACGGTAGGAGCGGTAGTCGGCCGTGAAGGAGGTGAAGCTCAGGGTCTTGTCCAACCACGGCGGGCTGGCTGCCAGGCTGAGCCGGTAGCGGCGGCCGTTGATGTAGCCGGTGATCCCCGGCAGGGTGGTATCGCCCACCAGGCTCGCCTCGGGCATGACGATCTGCCGGTAGACCCGCTCGGCCGGGCCGGTGAGGTAGATCCGGCGCAGGATGCCGATGAATCGTGCCTCGAGATCGAAGCGCACGAAGCGGCTGAAGGGATAGGATAGATAGAGCACCGCTCCGCCGGTGCGGTCGCCGTAAAGGGCGCCCGTGCCGGTGCCCGGGTAGTAGAGGTAGTTGTACCAGAAGAGGCTGGTGCCCAGGCTCATCCGCCGCCCGAAGTTGGTATAGCTGAACTGGTAATTGGAGTTCTCCAGGGTCGACCACAGGCTCACCATCGCGGCCAGCTGGTGGTTGCCCAGGATGTCGCTCATCTCCAGGTACGAGGCTCCGGCCAGCCCCCAGTAGCTGTTGTACCCCGCGTTCAGGAAGACCAGGTCGGGCTGGAGCTTGAGCCGATACGGCTTCTCCTCGCTGGCGAGCACGCCGGCGGCGAGTTCGCGCGTCAGCGGCACTTCGCCGCGCCGCCGTCCCGTCTCGGGCTCGGCCGGGCGGAAGGCCGGATCGAGCGGCCGGAACCGCAGCCGGGACAGGTCGCGGGGCAGTCCGAGGGTGTCGGACGGGACCGCCACGGCCGGCCGGGTGGCCGCCTCCAGCCGGTTGCGCTCGGCCTCCTGCACCAGCCGGGTGGGGACCGGAGCACTGACCGCGGGGCGGTGGAGCGGGTCCTTCATGAGGTAGAGATCGAAGCCTCCCTCGCTGAAGGCGCTGAAGACGAGATCGTTGCTCGACCGGCAGTAACTGGCCGATTCCAGTCCGCTGAGCACATTGGTCAGGGCGTGGATCTCGCCGGTGGCCAGGTCGCCCCGGTAGAGGTTCCGGATACCCGAACGGAACGAAATGAAGAGCAGGTCGTCGTCGCCCTCACCCCAGAGAGGGTGGGAATCGTCGAAAGGCCCGGTTATGACCGGTTCAGCGGGCCGGTCCGGCCGGGTCAGGTCCATCAGCCAGATGTTCTTCGGACCGTAGGCCATGGGTAGAGAGGGATAATCAGGTACCTGCCCGGGGAGCACGGCGTCGGAAGCGAAGGCCAGCCGGGTGCCGTCGGGGCTCCAGGCGGGATTGCTCTCGTACGACGTCGACCGGGTGAGGCGGGTGAACGCACCGTCGGCGAGTTCGCAGAGATAGAGATCGGACCAGCCGTCGACGATCCCGACGAAGACGATCCGCTCCCCGTCGGGGCTCCAGACAGGTTCGAAGACACCGTCCATCCCGGGATCGATCTCCCGCTCCACCGCTCCATCGTCAGCCTTCACGATGTAGATCAGGTCGCGGTTCCCGCCCTTGGCGGCCACCGCCACCCGCTCCCCGTCGGGACTCCACGACACGCCCCCGCGCAGGATGTGCATCTCCTCGAACTTCCCGGTCTGCTCGCCCTTGCCCAGACGGGTGATGATCGTCCGGTCCAGGGTGCTCATGATGTACAGGTCCATGAACTGGCGGCGGTTGGACAGGAAGGCCACCCGGTCGCCGCCGGGACTCAGGGCCGGGAAGACGTTGTAGTTCGAGCCGTCCTCGGCGTGGTCGGTGAGACGATCGGCGAACTCATCAGGCAGGAACCGATCCTCGAGCTGGGGCCAGTAGCACCGCTGCAGGTAGCGCTGCCAGTCCTTCGAGAGGTCCGCGACGGGTTTGCCGACCGTGGCCACCAGAGCCTGGTCGACGTTGTGCAGCAGCCGCAGGCTCACCACCAGCTCACCGATCCTGGCGCGCCCGTAGGTTTCGGCCAGGAAGTGGAAGAAGGACTGCCCGCCCTTGTAGGCCAGGAAACCGCCATGGATGTCCTGCAGATCGGGCAGGTAACCGCTCACGACGGCATCGCGGATGAAAGCCTCGGCGTCGGGATCCCAGCCCATCGAACCGTACTCGGCCAGCCCCTCGGAGAACCATATCGGCAGCCCCCCCGACTGGGCCTGGCTGATCAGGCTGCCCAGCCCCCGCCCGTAGATCATGGCCATCGAGACGGCGTGCACCAGTTCGTGGTGCAGGACATGCCGGAAATCCTCGTAGGAGCCCTGGAAAGGCACCACCACCCGGTGTTTCAGGTATTCGGTGAAACCCTCGATCCCTTCCTGCATGATGTTCGGTATAACGTTGGTCTGCTGGAAATCGTTGTGGGAGTTGTAGAGGATGACCGGGACCCGCTCGGTCAGATCGAAGCGGTAGGCCAGGCGCAGTTCATGGTAGGCCTGCTCGGCCGCCACCGCCGCGAATTGAGCGATCTCTTCCCCGCCCTGATGGTAGTAGAACTCGAAGTGCTCGGTCGCGAAGGTCGTCCAGTGGTAGCGCCGGTACTGAACCTTGTTCTGCCCGAACCAGACATCCTGGGCCTCGAGGCGTACCGGGGCCAGCGGCAGGAGGCCGATCAGCAGGGTCGGCAGGATGAAGGTTGGTTTCCTCATGCGCATCTCACCGCTCGGGCACCCGAGGCGGGTACCGTGAAGGAAACGGTCCCCGGAGGCCCCTGTTGACAACCGCGGTCGTTCATCCGACACTCACCCCATGCGCCCCAGTCCGACGGCATTACCCGCTCATCCCGGCCGCCCGATCGTGACGGTCGTCCTGCTCCTGGGTTGTCTGGTCGCGGCCTGCAGCCGGGACACCGCCCCGCCCCCGCCCGACCCCGCGCTGGTCCGGCTCTACTGCGATCTCGCCCTGCTGGCCGGGGATACCGGCCCCCCGCCGCCCGATTCGCTGCGGGCCGCCGTCTTCACCCGTCACGGCACCACCCAGGTGCAGTTCGAAGCCTCATTGCAGCCTTACCGCGACGATCCGCACCGCTGGGCTCTGTTCTTCCAGGCGGTCCTCGATACCCTGCAGGCGCAGACGGGGATCCGTCAGCTCCCCGCCGGCTTCAGCCGGCCCGGCCCGCCCGGAGGCGAACGCCCTCAGCCTCCCGGCGGGTGATTATCGTACCAGACTTCATAGATCGCCCCCAGCAGCACATCCCCCTTGCGCAGCGCCGTCTCTTCGAGGTAGAGGCCCTCATACGGGAAGTAACGGTACCCGCCGGTCGAATTGTACGGCAGGGTCGTGCCGGCCGGCTGGTTGTTGTCGGCGACGTATTCGATCTGGGTGTCTTCGCGCCAGACGTTGAAGGAGTTCAACAGCACGATCGCCGGATCGCCGGCCCAGGTATTGGCGATCTCCCATACAGCCCGGTAGGTGGCCGCCTGCGGCGTGCTGGTGATGGTGAGCTCGCGGGTGATGATCGGGTGCAGGACATCGCTGGTGACTCGGTCGTTGAAGCCCGGCACCACGCTCGGAACCAGCGGGATGGGATCGGAGAGGGACGCCAGTACGACCGCATACTCCTGCCACAGGTCGGCGAGGTCCTCCAGGAAACCAGACGCCGAGGGATAGCCGTCGTGACCGGTGAAGGCCGCCAGATCCAGGCCGGTGACGGCGTCCATGGCGCTCATGCGGCCGGCATCGGGCTGCCCCAGGGCTCCCCAGATGACCTCGTCCCCGATCAGGTAGATGGAGCCGCCGTCGGTGGCGTCGGAATAGGCCAGCCGCACCGCGTTCAGGGCGATCCGGGCGTCACCGGCGATCCGGCGGGTCCGGCGCATGATGATGACCGGGTGGCCGTCCACATGGAGGTAATTGGGGCGGGAGAAGAACCGGTCGTGGAAGAGCAGAAGGTGGCTCAGCAGGGTGTCGCGGTCGGCCAGCGAGAGGGTGATCGTCTCCGCCTCGGGATCGCCGGCCAGGATCGTCGGTGTCTCGTAGAGGATACACCAGTCGATCAGATCGAAGGAATCGTCGGGGATCAGGTAGTCGGTGAGGGTTTCATGCCCCCACGAGCCCGGCCCGCGCCAGGCTACGGCGAAGAAATCGATCCCGGCCCCGGTCGCCCAGGTGACATGCTGGGCGATCACGCCCGCATCGCGGCTGGAGTACTCCCCCAGCAGGGGATGCTGTTCCGGGACCAGACGGATCCGGAGATACTCCCCCGCCCAGTTGCGGTTGTTGCCCCAGCCTCCGCCGTTGCTCGGACCGAAGCCGTCGCAACTCGCCAGGGTCAACGCGATCAGGAAGGCGCATACTCCGGCCACGGTCGCAACGGGATATCGTTTTACCGCCTGATTGAGCGTGTTTCTCTCGACCTGCAAGCCGTCTCCCTGTCTATGCGATCGGACCGGGGGCGTGTGCTTCGCGCCACCGGCGGCCGCGGATGAGAGCCCGAAGGACAGG
>CAYSYY010000136.1:0-8507 GCA_964435265.1 uncultured Gemmatimonadota bacterium | reverse complement strand
AACACCTACGACTACCCGCCCTGGCACACTCGCGGGGACTCCTTCGACAAGGTGAACGCGGAGAACCTGGCGGCGGTGGGGACCGTACTGGTGGCCGTGCTCTACCGCTGAACCCGCGCCCCGGACCGCTCGACGGTCCGGCGCACGAATAGGCGCTCCCCCGGAAAGAGCCCCCCCTCATGCTCCCCCGGAGGGATACCGTCATGGTGCGGGGACTCACTCCCGCCGAACGCCGGCTGACCTGGATGATCCTGGCCGCCGCGGCTCTCGGACTGGTCTGGAACACCGTCGGTGAGCTGCAGCCGCCCCCACCCCCCGTCACGCTACTGCGGGGCGTACTGGCTCCCGACTCGACCGGTGCGCCCCCCCTGAACGATGCTCCCGGTTCGGACGTCTATGGTGATGTCCGGACCGTCCCGGCCGGGCCGGTAGATCTCCGCACGGCCGACGCCGCGGAACTCGAAACCCTGCCCGGGATCGGTCCCGTTCTGGCGCGCCGGATCATGGCGTGGCGTTCGGAGCGGAACGGGCCGTGGACCGTCGAGGACCTGCTCGACGTGTCCGGTATCGGCCCGGTTAAGCTCGAGCTCTTCCGCCCCTTCGCGACCGTCGGCGATCCGCCCGATGGAGGCGCCGGCGGGGGCCGCTGAAGGGACTTCCGCGGAGGACTCCGACGGGGGTTGCCGGAGTCCGGGGAATGGCGTTGACGCTCAGGGGGGCTCTCACTATGATACCGCGCGGTTTCACCTCATCCGGCCCGTCTGAGGGTCATTCCCGTCGGTTCCAGGCGGGTTTTCAGGAGGTTCTGGAGTGAAGCGAGTCGTCGATCAGGGGGGTTCCCTCTTCTGGAAGCTGATAGTGGTGGTCTTTCTGGCTGCACTGGCGGCAACGATCCTGATCCCGCAGCGCCGCAAGGCCGAGGCGGAGGAGAGGATGCTGCTCACGCGGCTGCACCTGATCGACCTCTATCTCGCCGAGCGTTTCTTCTTCGAGGGGCGCCAGTACTACACCTCCTATCCCGAGAGCCTGCTGAGCTACATCAACAACGTGCGCAGCATGCGTATCGACACCCTCGATATCGGCGTGATCTACGCCATGGGTGACTCCATCGCGCCGACCGATGAGTGGAAGATCATCGGACCCCGCCCACGCATCAGCAGGATGTACGTGTCGCCGATCGATTCCTCAGCCTACCTGCTCATCGTGAAGAACGAGGGGGTTTCGATCACCGTGAAGGACCGCCACGGCATCGGACGGATCGAGGACGGCCTGGCCTCCTGGCTCGAAGGCCGTCCCCGGTAACGGATGGCTTCCGGTGTGCTCGGCCTGAAGATCGCAGACCGGACCTTCCGTTTCGTACACCTAGAGGACACCGACACCGGCCTCCGCCTGATTACGGCGGGGGCCGGACTGCTTCCATTCACCGCCAAGCACCGCGGGCAGATCCGCTCATCCGGCGGCGGTGACCTGGCCCGCGGCCTGGCCCGGGCGTTGGAGCGGGCGGGCGTGGCCGGGGCCGACTGCATCGTGGTCCTGGACGGACGCAGCGTACAGCGCACCATCCTGTGGCTGCCGGCCGAACTGGCGGACGGTGACGAGCTCACCGATCGGGTGGACCGGGAGCTCAGGGTGAGGACGGGCGCCGGGGAGGGCATGCTCACCTGCCGCCATCGCGTGCGGGGATCGGTCGACGGGCTGGTGTGCATCGACGCCTGGGGGGTCTGGCCGGAGGTCCAGGCGGGGTACGTCGAGGCCGTCGCGGCGGCCGGTTGCACTGTGCTGGACTTCGACTGCGACGGCTGGGCGCTCCTGCGCCTGTTCCCCGAGCTGCCCGGGACGGACGGGGACGGAACTACCCTGGTCGTTCACATGGAAGCCGAAGGGCTCGAGATCGCCCTTATCGGGGCTGGAGGTACGGCCGGCGCCACGGTGCCGCAGGGTGCGGCCAGGGGGGGATACGAGCGGCGCTGGGACCCCGACGATCCGGGCGAGGTCGCCGCCGAGATAATCCTCTGGAGCGAACGGCTTACGGGGCGCGGCGCTCAGCCGCCGATCCCGCCGTCCCGGATCGTCCTGACCGGTTCGGTCGAGGAGCCGGAGCACCTGCTCGGCGCCCTGGTCACCCGGACCCCGGCCCGCGTCGAGGTACTTGCGCTGCAGACCTTCTTCACCATCGATCCCGAACTCGCCGGCACCCCGCTCCTGAGAAGCAACCTCGGCTCTTTCGCTCTGCCTGTCGGTGGCGCCCTGGCCGGATTCGAAGGCTGAGATCAGGGCGGATCCTATGCTCCGTATCACCGGCGGCCGGCGGCGCGGTACGGTTCTCGCTTCCCCCCCCGGACACGGAACGCGGCCCGCCACCGCCCGGGTGCGCCAGTGGATCTTCGATGTGCTGGGTCCCCCCGTGGGAGACGAGGTGCTCGATCTCTTCGCCGGGACGGGGGCGGTGGGTCTCGAGGCCATGAGCCGGGGGGCGCGCCGCGCCCTCTTCGTCGAGAACGCCGATCCGGCTCTGGCCTGCCTGGAGCGGAACATCGCTCGAACCGGTTTTCAGAATGACACCGAGATCTGGCGGGTGGACGCGGAACAGGCGGTGCTCCGCCTCAGGAACGAGGGACGGAGATTCTCCCTCTGCTTCTGCGACCCGCCGTACGCCTATGAGCGGCTCCGGACGCTGGTGGAGGAGAGTCTCTTGGAGCTCATCGCTCCAGGAGGTACCTTGGTGGTGGAGCACCGGGGAACAGAGCACCTGGATCCCCCCGGGCTGACTCCCTTCAGGGAGACCGCTTTCGGCGATACCGTCCTGACGATCTGGGCGGGTCCCGACACGGTCGAGGAGGAGTGACGGTGTCCCGACTGGCCATATATCCCGGCACCTTCGATCCCATCACCAACGGGCATCTCGACATCATCGGCCGGGTCTCACGCATCTTCGACGAGATCATCATCCTGATCGCTCATAACGTTCAGAAGCGACCCCTCTTCGAGATCGGTGAACGTCTGCGTCTGGTCGAGGAGGTGATCAGGGAGGTACCCGGGGTTTCGGTCGAAGCCTTCGACGGATTGCTGGCCGAATTCGCCCGCCAGCGCCATGCCACGGCCATCATCAGGGGACTCCGGGCGGTGAAGGACTTCGAATACGAGTACCAGATGGCGCTCATGAACAAGTCGCTCTACCCTGAGGTCGAAACGGTTTTCTTAATGCCCTCGGAGCGTTTCACGTATGTAAATTCCTCCATCGTCCGGGAAGTCGCCCGCATGGGCGGGAACGTGACGCCTCACGTGCCCCCGGTCGTCGCCCGGGCCCTGGCCGCCAGATTCGCGGCCGGGACGGAACGCTGAACCCCGTACCCGAGGGTGGTCCCATGCACATCTCGCGCCGGCTCGCAACGCTGAAACCTTCGGAAACCCTGGCCATCTCCGCCCAGGCCCGGGAACTCCAGCGCCAGGGTCACGATGTCATCGCGCTCGCCGCGGGCGAACCTGATTTCACTCCCCCCCGCGAGATCCGGGAGGCGGTGGCCCGTGAGGCGCTCGAAGGTCCCACCCGCTACGGTGTCACCCCCGGCTCTCTGGAGCTGCGCGAGGCCACGGCGGCCTTCCTGAAGCGCACCAAGGGGCTGGATTACGCTCCCTCGGAAATCATCTTCTCCAACGGCGGGAAGCAGGCCCTGTACAACGCCATGGTCGCGCTGGTGGATGAGGGGAACGAGGTGATCATCCTGACCCCCTACTGGGTGACCTATCCCGCCCATACCGAGCTGGTGGGGGGGATCCCGGTCTATGTGCAGTGCCGGGGGGAGAACGGCTTCAAGGTGGATTTCGACGAGTTGCGCGCGGCCATCACCGGCCGCACCCGCGTCCTGATCCTGAACAATCCCTCCAATCCCGCCGGGGCGTACTATGTCCCCGACGAGGTGCGGGAGCTGACCCGGATCTGCACCGAGGCCGGAGTGGCGATCATCTCGGACGAAGTCTACGACACCATCGTCTTCACCGATGATCCCTATCTCTCTCCGGCCGCCGCCTCCCCGGAGGGCCGGGCGGGCACGGCCCTCATCGGGAGCCTCTCGAAATCGTTCGCCATGCCCGGCTGGCGAATCGGGTATCTGGCGGGACCAGAAGAGTGGATGAAGAAGGTCGCTGGTTTCCAGAGCCAGTCATCCCACCACCCCTGCGCCCTCGCCCAGGCCGCGGCTCTGGCGGCCTACCGGGGCGATACGAGCGCGGCGGAGCGGATGCGCGACGCTTTCCGGCAGCGGCGGGACTACCTGCTGCCGGTCATCGAGCGGATCCCCGGCCTGACGGTCAAGGTGCCGCCGCAGGGCGCCTTCTACCTCATGATGGATATCACGGAGATCCTGGCGGCCAAACCGGAGCTGGAGGGGAGCACGGGCTTCTGTACATGGCTGCTCGATGAAGCTAAGGTAGCACTTGTCCCTGGAGCGGCGTTCGGCGCCGAAGGTTACGCGCGCCTGTCGTACGCGGCTTCGATGGAGGATCTGACGAAGGCCGTGCAGCGGATCGGGGATACGCTCAGCGGCCTTGATCTCTGAGTCTGGAGGAGTTGCGCTGACATGCAGATCAAGCATGCCATCACCGGCAAGGTCGCCGTTCTGCGCCTGCAGGGCAAGATCATGGGGGGGCCGGATGCCACCACCCTTCATGAGAAGCTCCACGAGCTGATCGAGAACGGCACCCGGGAGGTTGTCGTCGATCTGAGGGATGTGGACTGGATGAACTCATCCGGCCTGGGGATCCTCATCGGAGGGCTCTCGGCCCTGCGCAAGAGCGGCGGGGACCTCCGTCTGGCAACCGTGACGGAGAAGATCGAAGAGGTCCTGCGGATCACCAAGCTGGACCGGGTTTTCGATATCTACCCGACGATCGAAGACGCCGTTTCCAGCTACGAATGAAAAAGGTCGTCGAGAAGCGGTACCGCAGCCGCATCAACGCCGTCGTCAAGGCCGAGCGCCTCACCGAGAAGATCGCGCGTCACTGCCGCCTGAGCGACAGCATCCGCCAGGATCTCTGTATCGCCGTCACCGAAGCGGTGAACAACGCCGTCATGCACGGCAACCAGCTCGAACCCGACAAGTACGTCACCCTAATCTTCGACTGTACCGACTCATCCATCCGCATCGTCGTGATCGACGAAGGCGCGGGATTTGACCGGGACGCCGTCGTCGATCCCCTCGCACCCGAGAACCTGACCAAACCGGACGGACGGGGACTGCTGATCCTCGAGACGCTCATGGATTCCGTGAGGGTCAAGCCCTCACGGGGGGGGACGCGGGTGGAAATGGTGCTCAGGAAGAGGTAGCCATGTCGCTGCATGGGCTGCAGGTCGGGATCTTCCTGGCAAGCGGTCTCCTCCTGGTGCTCCTCGGAGTGATGATCGTCAAGGAGGATCCGGGACGTCGTCTCAACCGGACGACCGCCGCCATGCTCATCTTCGGGGGTCTGGGCTCCCTGATGGGGGCGCTCGGCGCCTCGCTGGTGACGCCCGAAGCCGCAGCGGCGGCTGGAGCGGCGGCCGAGGCCGCGACCCAGACGGTCATCAGCCTGCACAATATCCGCGAGTTCACGGTTCTCTGGGAGTTCTTCTTCCCCACCCTGGTCCTCTTCAGCCTCATCTTCCCGCGCGAGACCGATCCCATCCAGCGGCATCCCCGCCTGTGGGTCGTGCTCTACCTCCCCTACGTTCTGCACCTGCTGCTGGTGGTCCTGGTCCTGGTATTCCCCGAGGTGCTCGAGATACGGGACCTCGGTGGGGGGGGCGGAGTGCTCGGTCC
This sequence comes from uncultured Gemmatimonadota bacterium, assembly GCA_964435265.1. Taxonomy (GTDB): domain Bacteria; phylum Blakebacterota; class Blakebacteria; order Blakebacterales; family Blakebacteraceae; genus CAYSYY01. The sequence continues at coordinate 2,712 of CAYSYY010000136.1, read as the reverse complement.
ATTCATCGCGGTCCTGCGCTTCGCGGTGGTCCTGACCAGCACCCTCTTCAAGGTCATGTACGACGCTCATATCGAGCTGTGGTCGGCGGTGAACGTGCTCTACGTCGTGGCCGCGCTGCTGCTGCTGCGGCGCACCCGCCGCGGCCTGGAGAACCGCAAGCTCCAGATGCAGGTCGCGATCCTGCAGCTCGGTATCGGCGGGAGCGTGGGCATTTATATCGCCGTGCAGGTACTGCCGGTCTTCCTGCCGTTCCTGCGGGCACCCGCCTGGTTCTCGGCGCTGATGCTCCCGGTGGCCCTGGTGATCGGGTGCGGAGCGGTGGCCTGGGTCATCATCCGCCACCAGTTCCTCGATGTGCAGGTACTGGCCAAGCGGGGGCTCATCTACTCCGCCGCCACCGGGGTCGTGGTCGGGTTCTTCTTCCTGCTCTTCAACTGGTTCTCCGGGCTCTACCGGTCCCTGGCGGGGGGGACGGAGAGCTCCAACAGTTTCGTGATGATCATCTTCCTGGTGGTGGCGGTGCTGGCCTTCCAGCCCCTGCTGGGCCGGATAGAATCGCTGGTGGACCGTTTCTTCATCCGCGACGAGACCGATTACCGCAACGTGCTGCGCCAGAGCGTGTCCAACATCATCGGTATCCTGGACATGGATTCGCTGATGCGGGCGACCTACCAGACGCTCGAACGGGCCTTCCTGGTGGACGAGGCGGCGATCATCCTGCTCGACCGCAAGACCGGCGCCTACCGGTTCATCCGACGCGGTCCGCCGCCGCTGAAGCAGAAAGAATGGACGCTCAAGCCGCCGAAGGCGCTGGAAGCGGACGATCTCGGGGTACTGGAACGTCCCGAGGACGCCCTGCTCGACCTGCGGCGCCGCGCTCCCACGGGTCCGGGGCGGGCCATCTTCCGGCGGGGCGACCCCGTGACGGAGATGCTCGCCCGGGCCACCGGTCCGGTCCGCTTCGAGCTCCTGAAAGAGGCGCTCGAGGAAGAAGGATCGAGCGAGACACCGCTGCAGGGGCTCAATCCCCGTCTGGTCATTCCCCTGAAGCAGCGCCACGAGCTGGTCGGCATCATCACCCTGGGGCGAAAGCTCGCCGACACCGGCTTCAACTCAGAGGAGATGACCCTCATCGCGGTGCTCGCCAGCCAGGTCGCGGTCGCGGTCGAGAACGCCTGGCTGCACGAGGAACGGCTCGAACAGGAGCGGATCCGGGAAGAGCTGGCGGTGGCCCGAGAGATCCAGCAGACTCTGCTGCCCGACCGCTTCCCGCGCGGCCCCACCTTCGAGATCTCCGCCATCAATCTGCCCAGCCGTGAGATCGGGGGGGACTACTTCGACTTCCTGGTCACCCCCCCCGGCGAGGTAACCGAGATCGGGAAGGTGCTGATGGTGGTCGGGGACGTTTCGGGGAAGGGTACCCCGGCAGCCCTGCTCATGGCCAGTCTCCAGGCCACCCTGCGGGCGGTCTACGAGAGCCTGCCCGGGCTCGCCGCGACCGCCGGCAAGGTGAATACGGTCATGTGCCGCTCCACGGCCGCGGAGAAGTTCGTCACCCTCTTCCTGGCCGAATACGACACCACCACCCGGACCCTCACCTACGTGAACGCCGGCCACAACTTCCCGGTCCTGACCCGCGCCACCGGCGAGCAGCTCCTGCTCGAAAAGGGCGGCCTGCTCGTCGGGGTGATCGAGAGCGCCGAGTACGATGAAGGCCACGTACAGTTCGAACCGGGCGACGTGCTCACCATCTACACCGACGGTGTGACCGAGGCGATGAACCGGGCCGATGAGGAGTTCGGGGAGGAACGGCTCATGAGCATCCTGCGCGACCGGTCCTACCTGGCGGCGCGCGAGATCAGGGACGAGATCTACCGGGAAGTGCTCTCCTTCGCGGGCGATCGCTCCCAGTCCGATGATCTGACTCTGGTCATCCTGAAGGGCCTGTAGTGCCCCCGGGGGGGGACAGGCCGCTGGCCGGACCAGAGCGGGAGGAATGATGAACGTTCAGATCTTCAGGGAATACGATATCCGGGGCCGAGCCGAGATCGACCTGGACGACGAGACGGGAGTCGCGATCGGGCGGGCCTACGGTACCCTGGTGCGGCGGGATGGGGGAACCCGGGTGGTGCTGGGGCGTGATGCCCGGCTATCCGGTCCCCGCCTGCACGCTGCGGTCGCCCGGGGTCTGTCGGCGAGCGGGCTCGAGGTGCTGGATCTGGGGGCGGTTCCCACCCCGGTGGTCTATTTCGCAGAGGGACACCTGGGGGCCGACGGCGGGATCCAGGTGACCGGCTCGCACAATCCCGCCGAATACAACGGTTTCAAAATGACGCTGCGCGGGGCCTCGGTGTACGGGTCGATGATCCAGAAGCTGGGCCGGATGATCGAGAGCCGGGATTTCGAAAGCGGCGAGGGTTCGATGATCGAAACCCCCGTCACCGAGGCGTACCTGGCGGCCATCATCGAACGGATCACGCTCTCTCACCGGTTCCGCCTGGTCATCGATGCCGGGAACGGGATCGCCGGCCCCACGGCGCTCCGGCTGCTCGAGGATCTGGGGTGCGAGGTCGACGCCCTCTACTGCGATCCCGACGGCACCTTCCCCCATCACCTGGCCGATCCGACCGTGCCGGAGTTCATGGCCGATCTGCAGGCGGCCGTCCGGGACGGCGGTGCCGAGCTGGGGATCGGTTTCGACGGCGACGGCG
>CAYSYY010000135.1:0-8565 GCA_964435265.1 uncultured Gemmatimonadota bacterium | reverse complement strand
GAGATCGACCTGCTGCTGGAGGCGATCTACCGGCGCTACGGCTACGACTTCCGCTCCTATGCCAGGGCCTCCATCGAGCGGCGCACCCGGCAGTTCCTCTCCGGATCGGGATGCGGGTCGGTAGCCGAAATGACCGCGAAGGTCCTGCATGACGGGGAGTTCTTTTCCCGGTTGGCCCGGTACTACTCCGTTTCGGTGACCGAGATATTCCGCGACCCGTTCGTCTACCAGGCCGTGAGAGAGAAGGTCGTTCCGCTGCTCCGGACCTGGCCCCATGTCAAGGTGTGGCACGCGGGATGCGCCACCGGCGAAGAGGTCTACTCGCTGGTCATTGTGCTCAAGGAGGAAGGCGTCTACGAACGGGCGACCATCTACGCGACCGACTTCAACGACTCCGCCCTGGAGCGGGCCCGCGAGGGTGTATACGAGATCGAGAAGCTGAAGGAAGCAACCAGGAACTACCAGCAGGCAGGCGGGAAGGCTTCATTCTCTGAGTACTACCACGCCCGCTATGACGCGGCGGCCATGGACGAGTCGCTCAAGGAGCACCTCGTCTTCTCCGATCACAACCTCGCGATCGACCACGCCTTCGGTGAGATGCACCTGGTCTTCTGCCGCAATGTGCTCATCTATTTCAACCGGGAGCTCCAGAACCGGGCGCTGGCGCTCTTCACCGAGAGCCTGGTGCACGGCGGATTCCTGTGCCTCGGCACCAAGGAAGACCTGCAGTTTTCCGACGTCGCCGGCAGGTACGAAGTCGTAGACGCCAGGGCGCGGATTTACAAGAAGAAGGACGTACCGTGAGCTCCGGTGAGATCCGAGAGGCGAGGTACGCTGCGCGATATGAAGCCGTCGTCATCGGCGGATCGGCCGGCTGTTTCGGGGCACTGGCGGAGATTCTTTCCGCGCTTCCGCGCACTTTCAGTCTGCCTGTTCTCGTGGTGCAGCACCTCCACCCGCGTGACGACGGTTCGTTCGCCCGGCACCTGGCCCGCTCCACGCCGCTGCAGGTAGTCGAGCCCTGCGACAAGGAACCGATCGAGGGCGGTCGGGTGTACACCGCTCCGGCCAACTACCACCTGCTCGTGGAGCGGGACGGGACGATCGCTTTATCCATCGACGAGCGGGTCAACTGGTCGCGACCCGCCATCGATGTGCTCTTCGAGAGCGCCGCGTGCGTCTGGAGAGCGGCGGTGGTCGCGGTCATCCTCTCGGGTGCCAGCTCCGACGGTGCGGAGGGGATGCGCGCGGTCAAGGCGGCGGGGGGTCTGACCATCGCCCAGGACCCGGCCGGCGCCGAACATCCGGTCATGCCTCAGGCGGCGATCGATGCGGGCGCAGTGGATGAGGTGCTGCCGCCGGAGAAGATCAGGGAACGGCTGATCGAAATCGGAATCCGAGAATCCGAACCCGGAACCGGAGGACCGGAGCCCGGGACCGCTCTTCCATATATTCCTTCACGCGCTCTGCGCCGGAACGATGAGGCAAGGAGAGGCACATGAAGAATCGATCTGTAAAGGGGCACGCGGACAGAGGCCATCCTCCCGCCTCGGAGTCCCGCGTTCCGCCTTCCGCGCTCGAGAAACAGAAGATCCTGATCGTGGACGACCGGAGAGAGAACCTGACGGCCCTGCGGCAGATCCTGCGCGACGTGGACGCGGATATCATCGAGGCGACCAACGGCAACCAGGCGCTGGCCGCCACGCTCGATCACCATTTCGCCGTGGCCGTCCTGGATGTGATGATGCCGGAGATGAACGGCTACGAACTGGCCGAGCATCTTCGCGGGGATGAGAAGACCCGAATGATCCCCATCATGTTCCTCACCGCCTCCCTTGTGGATGAGCAGCACGCGTTCCAGGGTTACGAAGCGGGTGCGGTCGACTACATCGTCAAGCCCTTCGCGCCCGAAGTCCTGCTGGGCAAAGTGCGGGTGTTCCTCGAGATGGACCGCTACCGGTCCGAGCTCAAGAGGCACCGCGACCATCTCGAGATGCTGGTTGCCGAGCGGACCAGGGACCTGCGCAAAAGGGTCAAGGAGGTCGAGTGCCTGTACGCTGTTTCGAGCCATGTTGCGGGGCCGTGCAGTTCAATCGACGAGGCACTGAGGGCGGCGGTGGATCTGATCCCGCCGGGTTGGCAGCATCCGGATATAACCCGGGCCAGAATCGTCTTCGAGGGCAGAGAGTATGTACCGGAGGATTTCAGGGAAACGGCCTGGAAGCAGTCCGCCGACATCGTGATCTCGGAAGTGGCCGTGGGAACGGTGGAGGTCTTCTACCTGGAGCAGAGACCTGAGTGCGATGAGGGTCCGTTCCAGAGAGAGGAAAGGAATCTGATCGACGACATCGCCAAACAGCTCGGTGTCATGATCGCGAGACATCAGGCTGAGTCCCGCCTGGAACACATCAACCACGTGTTGCGCACGATCCGAAATGTCAACCAGCTCATCGTGCGCGAAAAGCGGCGCCTGCCCCTCATCCAGACGGTCTGCGAGCACCTGACGTCTATGCGCAGTTTCCGGGGCGCCTGGATCGTCCTGACCGGCAGATTGCCCGAAGACATGGAAACAGCACACTCCGGTCTTATTGAAACCAGGTTCGTACAACTTCAGGAATTGTTCCGGAACGGCGAGCTGCCTGCCTGCTGTCGGCGGGTTCAGGAGAAGTCAGGTGTGATCGTGACGATGGATCCTGCCATTGAATGCGAGGACTGCCCCCTGTTTGCCACCTACGAAGGAGATGCCGCACTGACAATCGGTCTGCAGCACGGCGATCGGCTGTACGGATATCTCGGCGTGTCAGTCTCTGCGCAATTCGCGGTGGAAGAAGAGTTGGCCGTATTGTTCGAGGAGGTCGCCGGCGACATCGCCTACGCGCTGCACGGCATCGAAGTACAGGAAGCACTGCAGGACAACGAACGGCGATTCCACGAGTTGGTCGAGGGATTGCCGCAACTTGTCTGGACCTGTGATCCTGAAGGACTCTGCGACTATCTCGGCCGCCAATGGATTGAGTATACGGGCATGCCTGAAGCCGAACAGTTGGGTTATCGATGGCTTGAACAAGTGCATCCGGAAGACCGGGAGAGAACGATCACAACCTGGAATGAGACCGTGGGAAAGGGTGAGAGCAGATTCGACATGGAGTTTCGAATCCGCCGCGCTGATGGCGTCTACCGCTGGTTCATGACCCAGGCGGTTCCGTTGCGTGACAAGGCCGGAAACATCGTCAAATGGTTCGGTTCAAACACCGACATAGATGATCTCAAGCAGTCGCAGTCGGAGAGATTGGAGCTGGAAGCGCAGTTCCGCCAGGCCCAGAAGATGGAAGCCGTAGGGCAGCTCGCCGGAGGGATCGCCCACGACTTCAACAACCTGCTGCTGGTCATCATGGGACAGTGCGAAATGCTCGCCGGCCGTCTCGGTAAAGACGATCCGCTTTATAAAGGGCTCCTGCAGATCAGGGAGTGCGGTGAGAGAGCCGCCGGCCTGACCCGTCAGCTGCTGACGTTCAGCCGGAAGCAGATCATGGAACCCCAGGTCCTCGATCTCAATGCGCTGATCGTCAACCTGGAGAAGATGCTGTGCCGGCTGCTGGGTGAGGATGTCGAGCTGGAGACCCTGCTGGCCCCCGATCTCGGCCGGGTGAAGGTCGATCCGGGTCAGCTCGAACAGGTGATCGTGAATCTGGCCGTCAACGCCCGGGATGCCATGCCGCGCGGGGGGAGACTCACCATCGAATCGGCCGACGTGGAACTCGATCAGGAGTACGCCGTCAACCACGTCGCCGTCGAGCCCGGGCACTACGTCATGATAGCCGTCAGTGACAACGGTATCGGAATGGATGAAGAGACGCAGGCGAGGGTCTTCGAACCTTTCTTCACGACCAAAGCGCGGGGCGATGGCACGGGCCTGGGTCTCTCGACCGCCTACGGCATCGTGAAACAGTCCAAAGGCAGTATCTGGTGTTACAGCGAACCGGACAAGGGTACGACCTTCAAGGTGTACCTGCCCCGGATCGAGGAGGAAGTCAGTACACAGCCCGTGATGAATCAGGTGAAAGAGCTGCCGCGGGGCTCGGAAACCGTCCTGGTGGTCGAGGACGACGACAGTGTCAGGCTTCTGGTCGAGACAAAGCTCACCGACCTGGGATACACGGTGATCCCGGCAACCAGCGGCGAAGAAGCTCTGGAGTCGGCACGCGGGTGGGAAGATCCCATCGGTCTGCTCCTCACCGATGTCATCCTGCCGGGTATGAACGGTGCGGAACTGGCCGGGGAGCTGACGGCCGCCCGGCCCGGGACGAAAGTGATCTTCATGTCCGGATATACGGACAATGTCATCATCCATCACGGCATGCTTGATGAGGGTGTTCACCTCATCCAGAAACCGTTCACCATGCAGACTCTCGCCATGAAGGTCAGGGAGGTTATCGATTCGGAATAACGGTACCTGAATGTGCTGTTCTCACCGGATCGCCCCGGTGCCGCGCGAGCTGGTTCCCCGGACCGGGGCGGCGTGAAAAACGCGGGCCCGCCCCGGGAGGAGCGGGCCCGCGGATATGATTCCTACTCCCCGGCCGCCCGCTCCTCATCCCCCCATGTTCCGGGCATCCGGTCGCGGAAATGGTCGCGCAGCCGCTCGCGGACATGTCCGGTCCGGGCTCCGGGACCGAAGGGGAAGCGCTCCCGCTCGCCCTTCGGGCCGTGCCCGTGCCCGGTGTGGCCCTTGAAGAGCAGGTGGCAGAGGATGAAGATCCCCACCGCCTGCCAGTAGGTGATCTCCGGCAGGCCGAAGATCCCCGGCATCAGCCAGTTCCACAGCCACATGATCGCCAGGCCCAGCACGAGCCCCAGCGCCGCCGCGCCGGCGACTCCCAGCAGAACCCAGCCCCCGATCCTGAGTACCGATCGTCCGTGCATTGTTCTCACCCCTTCACGATCCCGTCACCGCGCCCGCGGTTCAGGGTGTCCGGTTCGTTCCCGGCCGGTTCGCCCCGGCCGGGATCCAGCCGTTCCGTTTCAGTTCCTCCCGGATCAGCTCGACGGCGCGCTTCTTGCGGGCCATGAGGGTGCCCATCGGTATCCCCGAAGCCGCGCTCATCTCCCGGTAGGTCCGCTCTTCCAGGGCGTTTCCCACGAAGGCTTCCCGGAGCGGTCCGGGCAGACTCTCCACGGCGGCGATGACGGCGGCGAGCATTTCCTCATCCTGCACGGCATCGGTGTCGTCGGGAATCCAGCCGCAGAGTTCTTCCACGATGTCGTCGGATTCCACCTCCCGGCGCCGTGAGGCGCGGCGGATCTCGTCGACGCACCGCCGGCGCACGATGGTGTAGAGCCAGGCCCCGAGGTTCTCCACCCCCGACAGCACGTGCGGGGTGTTCAGCAGGGCCAGCATGACCTCCTGGACGACGTCTTCGGCGGCGTCGGCCGAACCGAGCAGGCGGTCGGCCCATCCCCGCATCTTCTCCCCCCAGCTGCCGAACAGCCCAGCGATCTGTGCTGTCTCTGCCGTCATCTCATCGCCCCTTCCGTACCAGGGTCGAGCGGCGGACGCGTTCTATTGCCGGGAAAAACCGGGGTCGCACGTCAGGAGAGGTGGCAGGTGGAGAGCGCGTAGAGAAAGGGAACGGGAGCGCTCCCGGTGAAACGCTCCCGTTCTCAGGTCGAACCACTTGCATCCGGTGAGGACCGGCCGGAGCGCGGTGTCGGGCGCCGGACCGGCCGGTTCCCTCCCGGCGATCACCTCACGGCTTGTCGGGACAGAGGATCGGATCGTCCACCACCCGCAGGTAGTGAGTGCCGACCTCCTGGCCGTTGACCGTCAGGATGACCTTGTAGCTGCCCGGTTCGGCCGTACGGCCGCCGCCGAAGCCCCGGCCGCCGCCCCCGGCGAACTGCTGCGGTCCGCCGCCGCCCGCCCCCGGCTGTGCCTGGATCCGAAGGTTCCAGGTGGCCAGGTGCAGACCCGCCGCGGTGCCGTTCTGGACCCGCAGGTTGGCGACCTGCTCGCCCTCGAGGCTCTGGATCACCAGGCTCACCTCGTCGGCGTCGGCCTTGAGGTAGTAGTAGATGTTCGCCAGGGTGGGCGGGTTCTCGGCATAGGCGAACTCACCATAGCTCGGTCCGCCCTGCGTGATCATCGCCCAGTTGATGACCCGCTGCGGCTCGAACAGATGGGCATCCTTGGCGAAGGTCTCGGCGTTGAACTCCTTGAACGGCCAGATGTCGGCGATATAGATGCCGCGGCCGTAGGTGCCGATCGCCAGGTCGCGTTCCCGCTTCTGGATGTCCAGATCGTACATGATCACGTCGGGGGCGCTCTCGGACATGTTGACCCAGTGCCCGCCCCGGTCCCAGCTCACGAACAGACCGTAGTCGGTGGCGAGGTAGAGCATCTCGGGGTTGTCGGGGTCCTCGATGACGTCGTTGATCGGGCACTGCATGCCGCTGCTGAGGTCCTTCCAGGTCTGCCCGAAGTCCTCGGTCACGAAGAGATAGGTGGTGTCCTCATCGTGGGTCCGGTAACCCGAGAAGGCCACGTAGCAGCGCTCGAGCACGTGCTGCGAGGGAGTCACCCGCACGACCCAGCGGTCGAAGGGGATCCGGTCGCCCCGGACCCCGCTCTTCGGGGTGCCGTCTTCGTTCCAGAACCGGTAAGTGAGGTTCGTCCAGCTGGTGCCGAAGTCGGTGCTGAGCTGCAGGTTGCCGTCATCGGTTCCGGCCCAGTACACCCCGGCCTTCACGGCCGATTCCGCGAAGGTGAAGACGGTGGCGTACTGCAGGTTGGTCAGCCGCGACTCGGCCTGCCGCGCCGGATCGTTCCGACTCAGGTCGGGGCTGACCCGAACGAAGGAACCCGGCTCGCCGCGGGTCATCGAACGCCAGACGTGCTGGGAGGTAACGAAGACGATCCCCGGGTTGTGGGGCGAGAGGAAGATCGGCGCGTCCCACTGGTAGCGCTCGGCCGGTTCGCCCCGCTCGGCCCGCGGAGCCAGGCCCCACCGCTGGCCGGTCGCCATGTTCATCCGGCTCGAAGCCCCGAACTGGCTCTCGTAGTAGATCCACTCCGGGTTCCACCAGTCGTGGACGACGTAGTAGGCGTCGCCGGTGGGCAGGTAGGTCCAGTCGCCCTGGAAGACACCGGAGGAGTTCCGGTTGCGCGAGGGCCCGAACCAGGCGCCGTTGTCCTGGGTGCCGCCCATGACGTTGTAGGGGAACTCGTCGTCGACACTGATGTCGTAGAACTGCTGGCCGCTGATGGTGTCCTTCTGCAGCCAGTGGTCGCCGCCGTCCCAGGTCTCGCCCAGGCCGCCGTCGTTGCCGTTCAGGATGTGGTCGGAGTCGAACGGGTCGACCCACAGGACGCGGGTGTCGACGTGCAGCATGTTCATCCCCCGGTACCAGTTCACCCCCTGGAAACTCACCCCGCCGTCGGCCGACCTGACGACCTGGGTGTTGCAGGCGTAGAGAACGTCGGGGTCGTTGGGGTCGATCTCGAGCCGGGCGTAGTAACCGGCCTCGGTCTGGTTGATGCTGGCGCTGCCGCCCGTCGCGGAGTACTCGGTCATCCGGGTCCAGCTCTCGCCCTTGTCGGTCGATTTGTAGATCACGCCTTCGCGGACCTGCGGCTGCTGGGGAGCCAGGGCGCCGCCGTACAGAGTCGAGAGGACGAATCGGTTCAGGGCCTGGGTCCGGCCGGGACCGCCCTCCTCCGGATCCATCGCCACCACCACTTCGATGGCGTCGCAGCTCGCGATGATGTCTTCGTTGTCGGCGAAGACCTGACGGGCCCGGGCGATGAACTGGGGCAGATCCACCCGGGCGCTCTGCAGGAAGCCCTCGTCCGCGATCAGCTCGTTGAGGGCGGTGACGAGCGCCTCCGCATCGGCGGCCTCGATCTTCCGGTGACGGGACATGCGGGCCATCTGGGAATTGATCTGGAAGCCCGCCCAGCCGTCGAAACTGAAGTCTCCGGCGAAGAGACCCCGCCGGGCGTTGAAGTTCGAAGTGTTCGGACGGACGCTCACCCCCATGTTCACGACCTCGTCGATGCGGGCATACACGATGTTCGTGTCCTGCGGGTACATCGCCAGTCCGCCGCGGCCGAAGGCGCCCTCGAGGGGCAGGCCGTTCTCCAGACGCCGCCAGGTACGGCCGCCGTCGGTGGTCTTATAGAGCCAGTTGCCTTCCTGGCGGTCGATGAAGGTCCAGGCGCGGCGGTAGGTCTTGTAGGCCATTGCGATGATGACGTCGGGGTTGGTCGGATCCATCACGAAGTCACCCACCCCCCGGTCCTCCAGCGGCCAGACGCGGGTGAAGCTCTGCCCGCCATTGGTGGACTTGTACATGCCGCGCTCGCAGTCCATCTCGTTGCTGTAGAGCTTGCCCTCGGCGGCGACGTAGACGATGTCGGGATTGGTGGGATGTACCGCGACCTTGTTGATGTAGTGGCTGTTGCGCAGATCGGGCAGGTGGGTCCAGGTCTCACCGGCGTCGGTGGACTTGTAGACTCCGTTCCCATGCGATGAAGAGCGGGCATGCATCGCCTCGCCCGTGGCCACA
>CAYSYY010000134.1:0-8571 GCA_964435265.1 uncultured Gemmatimonadota bacterium | reverse complement strand
CACACTCGAGCTGGAACGGTATCTGAAGCAGGAACTCGAGACCAACCCATTGCTGGAAGAGATTCCAACCGCCGAGATCTCCCCTGACCAGGCCCTGCGGGGACAGCGGAACACCACCTCGGACCAGTTCGACGAACAGGAGTGGCGGCAGGTCATCGCCGACGCCAGCGATGTCGGGGGGCGCGGGTTCCGGGCCGATACGAGCCGGGAATTCGAGGACCTCCCGCAGCCCGCCGAAACGAGTCTCCAGGAGCATCTGCTGGGTCAGCTCAACCTGACCGACCTGACCGGCCGGGATCGGGAGATCGCGGTTCAGATCATCGGGAGCATCGGCGAAGACGGCTATCTGGCCACGAGTATCGAGGATATAGCGGCCTCGCTCGGGATCGGGAGCGACCTCGTGGAACCGGTCCTGGCGGTGGTGCAGGGATTCGATCCGTCGGGGGTGGGGGCCCGCGATCTGGGGGAATGTCTGGCCATCCAGCTCCGGGAGCGGGGAGAGGAGAACACCATCCTCATGGCGCTGGTCGAGGAGCACCTCGATGACCTCCAGCACCACCGCTATTCCGTGATCGCGAAAGCCTTCGACCTGCTCGAATCCCACGTACAGCAAGCCGTGGAGGAACTCTCCCGCCTCAATCCCCGGCCCGCCGCAGGCCGCTTCGGTTCCGTGGCAAGGACCATCCTTCCCGATCTGCTGGTCGAGAAGGTCGACGGCCGCTACACCGTTCTATTCAACGACCGCAGCCTGCCGCGGCTGAAGATCAGCCCGCTCTACAAAGAGATCCTGGCCCGTGATTCCGAGGCCGGTGAAGATACCCGCAAGTACGTCCTGGAGAAGCTCAACGGGGCCCGCTGGCTCATGCGGGCCATCCAGCAGCGCCGGTCGACCATGGTGAAGGTCATGGAGTACATCGTGCGGGCGCAGTACGAGTTCCTGGACCGGGGGATCATGTACCTCAAACCGCTGACCCTGCAGGAGGTCGCCGACGCGATCGGCATGCACGTGAGCACGGTCAGCCGGGTCACCAACGGCAAGTACGTTCAGACCCCGCAGGGCATCTTCGAACTCAAATTCTTTTTCGGGGGCCGCATCGAGAACAAGGAGGGCAAAGACGCGTCGAACAAGGCGATGAAGGAACGCATCGAACGTCTCGTCAAGGAGGAGGACGGCCGCAAACCGCTCAGCGATCAGAAGATCGTCGAAATCCTGCAGCAGGATGGGTACGAGATCGCCCGCCGCACGGTTGCCAAGTACCGCGATGCGATGGGGATCCTGCCTGCTCGTTACCGGAAGCAGTACTGAGTGTCCACCCGTACTCCCGTGGTCCGGGAACAAGGAGCCGCTGGCCGATGAAGACCAACGTCACCGCCCGACATTTCGAGTTGACCGACAAGGTGAAGGATCACGCCACGGAAGCGATGCTGGAACTGGAGAAGTACTTCGAACGGATCGTCGACGCCCGGACGGTCCTGTCCAGAGAGAAGGACAGGTGGAGCGCCGAACTCATCGTCGGCGTGCCGGGTGAAACCCTCACCGCCGCGAGCAATGATGCGCTGCTCTTCACCGCCATCGACGACGCCGCGGCGAAAGCGGGACGGCAATTGAAGAAATACAAGGCGAAGATCGCCGGCGAGCGGGAGCGGCGGGAGCTGCAGCAGATGCACACTAACGGCCTGCGCCGATCGCGCCGGCGCTGAAACGTCATGGCCGCCCGGGAACTCACCGTTCAGAAGCTCTTCGATGACAACCGCGAGATCCTCGGGCTGGAGTGGGTCGCGGGGCGGGCCGGCGCCTACCGGATCATCACCTCCAACGACGTGCACCGGCCCGGTCTGGCGCTGACCGGGTTCTTCGATCCCTTCCCCTTCGACCGGGTACAGATCCTGAGCAACACCGAGTTCGGTTACCTCGAGAGTCTCTCCGAAGAGAACTGGCGGGCGGCGATGGAGACGTATCTCTCCTTCGACATCCCCGTCCTGCTCTGCGCCTCGGGCTGCAGTCCGGCCCCCTTCACCATCCAGATCGCCGACGATCGGCAGATCCCGATCCTGATCAGCGGGCAGTCATCGACCGTGGTCGCCCACCTGCTCAGCGAATACCTCGACGACTGGTTCGCTCCCACGACCGTCATGCACGGTACCCTGGTGGATGTCTACGGGGTGGGGCTGCTGTTCACGGGCAGGAGCGGTATCGGCAAGAGCGAGATCGCCCTCGATCTGGTGGAGCGGGGACATCGGCTGGTGGCCGATGATGTGGTGACTCTGACCCGGACCGCCCGGGGGGTGCTGACCGGCACGGGGAACGAGCTGCTCACGCACCATATGGAGATCCGGGGCATCGGGATCATCGATGTGCAGGGCATCTTCGGTGTCCGGTGTATCCGGCTGCGCAAGCGCGTGGAGGTCGAAGTCGTCCTCAAGCACTGGGATGAGGTCGACGGACTCGACCGGCTGGGCCTGGAGGAGCGCATCACCGAGATCATGGGGGTGAACATCCCGCAGGTCATCCTGCCCATCGTTCCGGGCAAGAACATCACGGTGCTGGCCGAGACGATCGCCCTGAACCACCTCATGAAGATCTCGGGCTTCAATGCGGCCCAGACACTCAACGAGAAGCTCCTGGAGCGGATGGAGCGCAAGAGCCAGGCGCGCCGGCAGCTCGGCCAGGACTACGAATGATCCGGGGGATCGTCTTCACCCACGCCAACCTCGGGGCGGCCCTGTGCGAGGTGATGGAGTCTCTCCTCGGTCCCCAGAACGAGCTGACGGCTCTCTCCAACGCCGACCTCTCCAGCGACGCCATGCTGGCCGCGCTCGAGGCGGCGGCCGCCCCGGCCGCCGACGGGGTGATGGTCTTCACCGCTCTCTATGGAGGGTCGTGCTGGCAGACGGCGGAGCGCTACCGGAGGCAGCATCCCGGTTCGTACCATCTCACCGGGACGAACCTCCCCATGCTGCTTGCTTTCGTGAACAAGCGCGCCGTCACGCCGATCGAGGAGCTGGCCGGGATGCTGGCCGACTACGGCCGCCGGGGGATTCGGCCATGAGCCTGCTGATGGTCCGGGTGGACGACCGTCTCATCCACGGCCAGGTGACCCAGGGATGGGGGAGCGTACTGAACCCCGACCGTTTCGTCGTCATCAACGACGAGACTGCGGCCGATGACTGGGAGCGGGATCTCTATGAGAACGCCGCTCCCGAGGGAACGGCGGTAACCGTCGTACCCCTCGACGATGCCAGGGTGTCGCTGGCGCGGTGGCTCGAGGCGGGTGAGGATCTGGTCCTGCTGCTCGAGAGTCCCGCCGATGCGCTGCGGCTCCACGAATCCGGTTTCACTTTCACGGCCCTCAACCTGGGGGGGCTGCATCAGCACGAGGACCGGCGCCGGGTGCTGCCGTACGTGTGCCTGGGCCGGAGCGATATAGCAGCTCTCGAATGCCTCCGGGAACGTGGTGTCAGAATCGAATGTGCCGATGTTCCGGGGTGCGAGCGAAAGGATCTCTTTGCATGTCTTGGCAACGAGGCCAGCGTGAACTGACCGCTCTCAAGGTCGGATCCGCGGTCATCCTGGGCGCGGCCATCCTGATCTTCGGCCTGCTGTGGGGGCAGGATCTCCTGCGGGCGGGCCGCATGAACCACATCACCATTCTCTTCGATGACGGTTTCGGCCTGAACACCGGGGATCCGGTGCTGGTCGCCGGCGTGAAGAAGGGGCAGGTCGTCGAGATCTCCCTGACCCCCGGCAACCTGGTGGCGGTCAGGATGATGATCGAAGAGGACGTTCCGATCTTCACCTCGAGTCTATTCACCATCGAGAGCGAGGGCATCATCGGATCGCGCTATATCAATGTCACGGCCAATCCCGGCGGCACCATCCTGGCCGAGGGCGACACCCTGCACGGCCTGAACGCCGCCAGCCTCAACGATATCTTCCGCAACGTCCAGCGGCTGATCATCAGGGTGGAGGATCTCACCGGCGCAGTGCAGGACATCGTCACCGACGAGGAGGTCAGGCGACGGGTGCGCGAGACCTTCGACAATTTCGGGCAGACCATCTCACTGCTCAACCAGGTGATGATCGACAACCAGGACCAGGTTTCCCGGAGTATCGAGAGCCTGGGTTCGGTGGTGAACAACATCAATCAGGCCCTGATCCAGAACATGGACGACCTGGAGAACGCCCTTCAGTCGATCACCCTGGCGGGCGAAGAGTTCTCCCGGGTGGCCGTGTCGATCGATACCCTCTCCCACAGCGTGAGCGGGGTGGTGAGCCGCTTCCGGGCCGGTGAGGGAACCATCTGGCGGCTGGCCGAATCCGACACTCTCTACCGGAACCTCTTCACCACGGTGGCGCGTCTGGATTCGCTCATCGCCGACATCAGGAACAATCCCAAGAAGTACTTCACGATCCGGATCTTCTGATGGCCGGTGACCTGCGGCCGGTCGTCTTCGCGCTGGATGCCGGCGCCACCACGACCCGGGCGATCGTGGTGGACGCCGCCGGGGAACTCGTCTGGCGACGGGAGAGCGCCGGCGCCTCGCTGACCCGACGGGGGATCGCTGGAGCACTCGAACAGGTCCGGGCGCTCCGCGATGAGGCCGAACGGGAGGTGGAGGCGTTCTACCCGCGCCTGCGCGCCGTCGCGGCCGGTTTCGCCGGGGGGCGCTCGATCGCGGTCCAGATGGAGATGGGCCGGGCGCTGGCCGACTTCTGCACCGGAGAAGATCCGGCTGTGCCTGTGCCGGTCACGGTCACCCACGACGCCCATATCGCCCTGGTGGGCGCCCACGGTCCCGACGGGGAAGGATGCGTTCTGGTGAGCGGCACCGGGTCGATCTGCATGGCCCGCACCGAACGGGGCGACACCGCCCTGGCCGGGGGGTGGGGATGGCCGCTGGGGGATGAAGGCAGTGCCGTCTGGCTGGGGTGGATGGCCGTACGCCGGGCCCTGGCGGCCTGGGAGGAGGACCGGAGCTGCTCCCTCACCGCCCTCATCCTCGAGGCCTGGGAGGTGACGCCGGGCGAGGCCGGGGACCCGCACATCCTGATGCGGCGGGCGGCCGAGGCCGCCCGGGATCCCGACCGCTACGCCCGTCTGGCGCCCGGAGTGTTCGCCTGTGCGCTCGACGGCGATCCCGATGCCATGGAGCTCGTCCGGGCGGCCGGCCTGGCCCTGGGCGAGCTGGTCGAGAAGGCTTGCGCCCAACTCGGCCTCTCCCCCGACCGCGAGATCCCCCTCGCCCTCATGGGCAGCCTGGGGGCAAGCCGCCGGACGATGCTGCGCGAAGCCGTTCGCGACGGAGCGGGACGATGGGGTGCCGGACTCGATTTCCGCACGCCCCGCCTGCCGGCGGAGGGTGGTGCGGCCATCCTCGCCCTCACCGTCGCGGGCTTCGCCCCGGGGGCCGGAGAACTCGCCCGCCTGGCCCATGCGCTGCAACCGGCCGAGACTGCCTTGTGATCCCGGGGAACCTGATTTTACACCGCTCCGCAGGCACCGTGCAGCACGCCGAGAAGCCTCTGGAGTATTGACACTCCGGTGGGGTCCGGACATACTACCGGTGGAGACGGTGAAGGGCGCCGGCATTACGCCTGTAACTGATTGATTATGAATACATTGCGCCGGCCGGCAGGTTCTGTCTTCCGGTGCCAGAAGGCAAGCGAGGCATGGTATGGGTCGCGGTTCCGTCAACAAGGCCATCATCCTGGGCAACCTGGGCCAGGACCCCGAGATCCGTTCGACCAGCGGCGGGCAGATGGTCGCCAATCTGCGCATCGCCACCAATCGGGTGTACACCGATCGGAGCGGCCAGCGCCAGGAGCAGACCGAATGGCACAGCGTCGTGGCCTGGGGACGGCTGGCCGAAATCTGCGAGCAGTACCTGAAGAAGGGTGATCAGGTTTTTATCGAAGGCCGTCTGCAGACCCGCTCGTGGGAGGACCAGTCGGGCGAGCGCAAGTACCGTACCGAGATCGTCGCCAGCGAGATGCAGATGCTCGGTTCGCCGGGCGGACGAGGCGGCGCCGGCGATGACAGTGCGGGCGGGTGGAGCGAAGGCGGTGGAGAGGGTACGGTCGAGGAGAGCGACGATCTGCCCTTCTGACCGACCCTCCGTTGACACAATGATGCTCTCGCGGATGTTCAGAACATGAACGCGATCGGGAAGACACCGGAGATCTGGAGGAAACTCGAGGAGGGAGTGATCCGTCTCGAGATGGCGGCGGAGAGCAAGGAAGAGATCTTCGCCGAACTGGTCGACGCCCTGTTCGAGAAGGACCTGGTGGCACGGGAGCTGCCGGTGCTGGAGGAGGTGCTCCGGCGCGAAGCGGTCCTCTCCACGGGGGTCGGGAACGGGGTGGCGCTGCCCCACGCCCGGCTCGGGAACTTCAGCGGCCAGGTCCTGGCCTTCGGGCGTCCGGAGGAGCCGGTCGAGGTCGGGGCGGTTGACGGCAATCCCGCCGATCTCTTCTTCCTGCTCATCGCCGACCGGGACGATCCCGGCACGATCGTACGCATCCTGGGTCGCCTGGCGCGGCTCTGCGATGACGAGACCGTCCGGAAGAAACTGCGCCAGGTGAAGAACGGCGCCGACGTCATCGCCCTCTTCCAGACCCATGAATCGGGCCGGCCGGCGGGGACCGGTCGGGCGTGAGACGCGACCGGCTCACCCTCGCGCTGGGTCAGACGGCGCCCGTGCTGGGCCGGATCGATCCCAATCTCGACCGGCTGGAGGAACTCGTCGCCGCGGCCGAAGCACAGGGCGCCGACCTGCTGCTGACCCCCGAACTGGGGCTGACCGGCTACCTGCTCCGCGACCTCGTGACCGAGGTCGCACTGGCCCGCGATGATCCCCGCCTCGACCGGATCGCCGGATTCTCGCGGCATCTTCCCCTGACCGTCGGCTTCGTGGAACGCGGGGCCGACGGCCAGCTCTACAACGCCTGCGGCTACTGGGAGGGGGGCCGGCTCAGCCACCTCCACCGCAAGGTCTACCTGCCGACCTACGGCATGTTCGAAGAGGGACGCTTCTTCGCCCGCGGCGACCGGGTCGAGAGCTTCGACAGCGCCTTCGGCCGGCTGGTCATCCTCAACTGCGAAGACATCTGGCATCCCTCGGCCGCCATGCTGGCCCAGCTCGGCGGCGCCACCGGGCTCATCCTGATGAGCGCCGCTCCGGGCCGGGGGGTGAGCGGGGGCACACCGGTACTGGGATCGCAGGGGGCGTGGCTGGACATCCTGCGCACCTTCGGCCGGCTCCTGCTCTGCTGGACCGCCTGGAGCAATCGGGTAGGGTTCGAGGACGGGATCCTCTTCTCCGGCGGCAGCACGGTGTACGCGCCGTATACCGACCGGCCGCTCCTGGAGGCCCCCATGCTCGAGACCGGGGTCTGGACGGCCGAGGTGGATCTGGCCGCCATAGGCCGGCTCCAGGCCGGGAACGGACAACTGCGCGAGGAGGACCCCGAGGTCGCCCGGGCCCAGCTCGAGGCCCTGCTCGCGGACCGGCTGCCGGCCGGAGAGAGGACGCCATGACGACGGAACCATCCGACGAGCTCCGCATCGATCCCGATCTGGTGATCGGGATCCTCGAGGAGTTCCTGCGCGTCGAGATCGGCCGGACGGGGATCGCGAACGCCGTCATCGGACTCTCGGGCGGGCTCGATTCCTCGGTCGCCGCCGCTCTGACCGTGCGCGCGCTCGGAGCCGGACACACCACCCTGGTGATCATGCCCCACGCCGTCTCCGATCCCCGGAGCGCGGCGGACGCCGAAGAGGTGGCCCGCCGGCTCGGGGTCGATCCGCTCACCGTCCCCATCACCGCTATGACGGCCGGTTACCCGGGCTTCGCCGGCCTCGATCCGATCCGCGCCGGCAACATCATGGCCCGCCTGCGCATGATCGTGCTCTACGACGTGAGCGCCGAGCGCTCCGCTCTGGTGGTGGGCACCAGCAACAAGACCGAGCTGCTGCTCGGCTACGGCACCCTGCACGGCGATATGGCCTGCGCCGTCAATCCCCTTGGGGATCTCTACAAGACCCAGGTCAGGCAGCTCGGCCCGGCCCTGGAGCTGCCCGAGCGGATCCTCGGCAAGGTCCCCTCGGCCGATCTCTACCCGGGGCAGACCGACGAGGCGGAGCTGGGGCTGGCCTACGAGACGGCCGACGCCGTTCTCTACCGACTCGTGGACGAGCGCAAGCCCCCCGAGACGATCGTGGCCGAAGGTTTCGACCGGGCGGTGGTGGAACGGGTCTGGGAGCTGGTGCGGCGCTCGGAGTTCAAGCGGCACCTGCCGGTGATCGGCAAGCTCTCCCGGCGCACCGTCGGAGTGGACTGGCTCTACCCGCGGGACTGGGGCACGTGACGGCCGGGGGCGACAGCGTGGCCGGCACCTTCGATCCCGACTGGCTCACCGAACTCGGCGCCCAGGTCACCGGCGGCACCCTCTACCTCGTCTCGACCCCGATCGGACACCTGGGCGACCTGAGCCCCCGCGCCCTGGCCGTGCTGCGCTCGGCCGACACGGTGGCGGCCGAAGACACCCGCCGGACCGGCCGCATGCTCGCA
>CAYSYY010000133.1:0-8631 GCA_964435265.1 uncultured Gemmatimonadota bacterium | reverse complement strand
CGACGGTCTGACCCGGAACTCTTCGGCCAGGTGTTCGAGTGACACCTCCTGGTTCTGCATCAGGTAGGGGATCATCCCCAGGATCCGGTTGAGCCGATCAGCGCTCGCCATCACACCGTCTCCCCGGCGACCGCATGGATGGCCACGACCCGATCGATCAGCCGCCGCATCTCGCGGCGCAGCCGACGGGGAGCCATGATCTCCACTTCACCCTGCTGCGAGAGCACCCAGCGCAGGAAGGCGGCGTCATCGCGTACCTTCAACATGACGCTCCGCTCACGGACCGGTCCGAAGGCGACATCGTCGCGCTCCTCCCAACGCACCCGGGCCTGCTCGTAGCGGGCCGGGGACATGCGCACCGTGACCGTGGCCGGACATGCATTGGAGTAATCCCACGGTTCCTGGCCCATGTAATTCCGGATGGAGAATCCGTCGGGGATCTCGAAATCGGGCGTCCCCGGTGAGGTGCGGTTCATGGTCAGGGCGCGGATGCGCTCGAGCCGGAACTGCCGCAGCTCGCCCCGCAGGCGGCAGTGGGCCACCAGGTACCACCGGCCCCGCCGCTGGACCAGGGCGTAGGGGTGGACCTCCCGTTCGGTGACCTGGTCGCGGTGCAGGCTGTAGTAGGTCAGCCGCAGGCACTTGCGGTGCAGCAGCGCCTCGATGACGGTTTCCAGAACCGCCCGCGACGTCGAGCCCGAGTAGTAGAAAGCCAACCGCCCCTCGGCGTCTTCGGCGGGAGGGCAGTCGAAGACGAGCTTGCGCAGCACGCTGCGGGCTTCACGGGCCATACTGAAGTCCGTCATCTCGGCCAGCCGGCGCACCGCCACGACCAGGGTGCGGATCTCCTCTTCGGTGAAGGCGAACCGGGGGAGGTAGAAACGGGAACGGTCGAGCCGGTACCCCATGAGGACTTCGGAGTCGATCGGCACGGTGTCGATCGGGATGCCCTGCCGGCGCAGCTCCTCCTTGTCGCGCTCGAACTTGCGCAGGATCGACTTCTCATCCACCTCGCCGACCGGCTGGTAGCCCGGAACCCTGAGTCTGATCTCCTCCCAGGTGACGGGAAAGCGGTGGTTGAGGAGGTAGGCGATCAGGTTGAGCTGTCGAAGGTCCTTGTTGGTTTTATCGTTCATCCTCAACTACCGCGTCATCCCCGGTCGACCCCGTCGGGCGGGGTGAAGAAATTCCAGGCTTCCTGCAGCAGGGCCAGCGCACGGTCGCGCAGGGCGATGGGCACGAAGATGGACTCGGCCGCCAGACCGGCTTCGCCGGGGCTATCGAGATCATCGCCCGGGATGAGGACGGGCACCTCGTGGGCGCTCAGGACCTTCCTGATCAGTTCCGCCTCCAGGGTACTCCGGGCGTCGTAGATCCGCACGAAACCGCTCTCTTCGGGTGCTTCCACGCTCGCCTCTCCTTCCCGTTCCTGTGCAGACTAGGTCAGCCCCTGCCGGCCCTCAAGAGCGAAATACGGCCCGGCGCCGGTCGGCACCGCACCCCCGTCGTCCCGGGAAGACGATCGGGACGCAGATTGAGCTTGGGGCCGGCGTGCGGTTGCCCTAGTCTTGATCCCATGCACGAGTGTCTGGAATGCGGATACTGCTATATCGCGGCCGAGGGAGCACCGCTGCAGGGGATAATCCCCGGCACCCCCTTCGCCGATCTCCCCGATGATTTCACCTGTCCCTCCTGCGGGGCCGGGATCGATGCCTTCGCCCCACCCGGTCCCTTCAGAACAGGGACCGCCTGAGGAGAACGCCGTGCCCGAGCAGCAGTGGAACGATATCAGCGGCTACGATCTGGATGCCGGTGGTTCGGACGAGCTGGAGATCGTCCAGGAAGGGTACGGCCGGTACCGCCGGCCCGACGCCGAGCCCCCCGAGGACAAGGCCAGAAGGAACCGGATCGCCCGGAACCGTTTCCGTTTCGCGGTGGTTATCCTGGTCGTCGTGGTGGGGGGGGCTGTCCTGCTCAGCTCCGGGCAGAGCGGTGAGAACGAGGAATCGCAGCTGCGCGAGATCGCGAGCCTGTCCAGCGCGGCCTACCTCTTCGCCACCGAAGACACCTCCGCCGTCGGCATGATCAAGCGCCGCTTCGGCTCCAGCGGTCAGCTGCTCCCCTTCACCAACGGGATCGTGGTCAGTTATCTCTTCCTTAATCACCCCGTCGAGATCTGGGTCGGTTTCTGCAACCTGCAGGAACTGGCGCGGGACGCCTACGCAATGCTCCGGGCCGCGACCGATCCCGCGACCAATACGGACTGGCGGACCCAATCGCAGTTCGACCGGGAGGGCCGGACGATCACCCACGTGGCCGGCCGGGGGCAGAGGAACTACTTCTTCCAGGACAGCAATATGGTGATCTGGGTGACGGCCGATTCGATCGCCGCGGTCTACGCCCTCCAGGCGACCCTCAATACCAATATCCGCGACTGGCTCGATACGGTCCGGTTCGGGCGGTAGACAGAGCCTGCCCCGGCATGACAACGCCCCCCGGCGGCGGTCCGCCGGAGGGCGTGTGGCTGGTGGAGATAACGGGGCTCGAACCCGTAACCTCCGGCATGCGAAGCCGGCGCTCTCCCAGTTGAGCTATATCCCCACGGATCGGGAACGGGTCATCCGAATATGCCCGCCCCCGGGACCGGTGTCAACGATCTCACTCCCCTCCCGACGGGTTGTCCTCGGGATGCCCGGTCTGGGCGATGTGGTGTTCGAGGACGTGCAGCTGCTCCCCGGCCCGCTTCGCGACCGTGAGCAGGGTATCCATGGTGGAGACCTCTTCTAGCTGCTCGTTCACGAACCACCGCATGAACTCCTGGGCGATGTAGTTCCGGTCGGCGATCGCCTGCTCCATGATGCCGGTGATCTGCTCCGTCACCTCCATCTCCCAGTCCAGGGCCTTCTGGATCGCCTCGACGGCGTTCTCGATCCCCCCCGCCGGGGCGGCGACGGCGGGGATCTCAACCTTACCGCCCGCCTCGAGAATGAAGTGGAAGAACTTCAGGGCGTGGGCCCGTTCCTCTTCGGACTGGCGCTGGAAGAACTGGGCGGCGGCCGGCATCGCCTGAGTATCGAAATAAGCCGCGATCATCAGGTACTGGTTCGAAGCACCCAGCTCGTTCCCGATCTGCGCGTTCATCATCCCGTTCAGCTTCTCACCGATCAACATGGTTTCCCTTCCCTCCCGGTTGGGTCTCTTTTCGTCGCATTGCGTTGTGTGTCACTGCACGTCACTTCATGTGACGCCGCGTCACCTCAGTGTCCTCAAGAAACGGTTCCAGCGGAGACGTCGCCAGAACGGCTTATACCGTACCATCTCCCACGAGTAGAGCACGATCACGGCCCGGCCGAGGATCAGATCGTCGTCGAGGAAGCCCCATGACCGGCTGTCGACCGAATCATCCCGGTTGTCCCCCATGACCCAGAGACGTCCCTCGGGGACGGTCACGGGTCCCATGTTGTCGCGCGTCGACACCTCGGCGGGCAGGATCCGCGGGTCGATATGCTGGCCGGTCGGCGGCAGGGGTAACGGTTCATCGTCCACGAACAGGAGCTTGTTCCGGATCTCCACGGTCTGTCCCGCCACCGCGATCACCCGTTTCACCAGCCGCCCCTTTTCGACCGGATGACGGAAGATGATCAACTCCCCGGGGCGCGGCTGCCGCAGGGCGGGCAGACGCACATCGATGACGGGCAGCAGGATCCCGTAGATGAACTTGTTCCCGAGCAGGGTATCGCCGGTCATGATGGTATTCTCCATCGAACCCGAGGGCACATGATACGCCTCCACCACCATGACCCTGAGGACCAGCGTGATGATCACCGCTCCGATGATGACCCTCAGCCATTCGCCGCTCCGGCCCGTGAACACCGACAGTGCCATGCCGCTCTCCTCAGGGAGTGATGCGGGCCCGTTTGACGCCCGGGCAAGGTGACAATATGTTGCACGGAACCGGGGTTGTCTAATCGCCGCGCACCCGGTCGGGTCGGAAGCGGAGAGCCGCCCGTCAAGGGAGGAGATATCGGAGCCATGGTGCAGACCAGGACCAGGAGAATCGGCCCGCCGGTCGCCGCCGCAGGCCTTGCCGTACTTCTGACCGCCCTCCTTTCGGCCGCGGCGGTCGCGGTTCCGACCGATCCGGCCGCGGCGGCGACGAACCGATCGGCCGGGATCGCCGGTGAGATCGCGGCCCCGGACGCGATCGCGGAACCGGACGTTGGGGCCATCGACGCCGTGCAGACTGCGCCGGACCGGCTGACCGATTTCTCGGCCGCCACCCGGCGGGGGGTCTTCTGGATGTACCTGGCCGCCTTCCTCGGCGGCATCCTGGCCAGCCTCACCCCCTGTGTGCTCCCCATCATCCCGCTCACCATCACCGTGATCGGCGCCCGGGCCGCCAAAAGCCGGGCCCGGGGTTTCAGCCTGAGCCTGGTCTACGTGCTCGGGATCGCGGTGACCTACTCCACCCTGGGGATCGTCGCGGCCTCGACCGGCGCGCTCTTCGGCAGTCTCTTTCAGAGCACGCTTTTCCTGATCTTCGCCGTCGTGCTCTTCACCCTGCTCGCCTTCGGGCTGTTCGGGGCCTACGAGCTGCAGCTCCCGGCCGGGATCCGCAACCGGCTCATGGCCAGGCAGGGGCAGGGATTCTTCGGCGTCTTCTTCATGGGCCTGATCGCGGGGCTGGTGGCGAGCCCCTGCGTGGGACCGATCATCGTGGGTATCCTCGCGTTCATAGCCGCGTCGCAGAGCATCCTCCTCGGTTTCACCCTGCTGTTCACCTTCTCGATCGGCATGGGGATCCTCTTCCTGGTGGTCGGGACCTTTTCCAGCGAGATCCAGCGCCTGCCCTCGGGCACCTGGATGATGGCCATAGAGTACGTCCTCGGCACGGCCATGCTGGCGGTGTCCTTCTACTACCTCTCGATCCTGCTCGACACCTTCGCTTTCGTGCTGGTCCTGGGTGCTTCCCTGGTGGCCGGGGGGGCGTTCGCGGGGGCCTTCACCCGCCTCGAACCCGGCTCCGCCGGCCCCTGGCCGAAGCTGGGCAAGGCCTTCGGAGTGCTGCTGGTGGCCGCCGGGCTCTATTTCTTCATCGGCGGACTGATGACCTACGGCCTCTTCCTGCCGCCGATGTCGGCGGCCGGCCCGGGCACGGCGAACGGAGCCGAAACCGGAGCCGGAACGCTCGACCGCTCTTCCTCGGCCGAGGCGGGGGTGGTGTGGAACGACGACCTCGAGGCCGCCCTCTTCCTGGCCGGGGTCGAGAACAAGCCGGTCATGATCGACTTCACGGCCGACTGGTGCACGGCCTGCCATGAGCTCGACCGCCGCACCTTCAGCGATCCGGCCGTGGTCGCGGCTTTCTCCGGATTCATCCTGGTGCGGATCGACATGACCGACAACACCGATCCCCGGAACCAGGAGTATACCCGCCGGTACGAGATCTTCGGCCTGCCCAGCGTCACCTTCCTGAACCCGGCAGGCGATATGCTCGGAGATTTCAAGGTCACCGGTTTCATGAAAGCGCCGGAATTCCTTGAAATCCTGAACGGAGTCCGGGAAGCTTCAAAGAACCCCTGAAATATGTAGACAGGAATCCACCCACATCCGTTACCCCTTCGGAGAGTGACAGGACGCGCCGGTGACGAACGCACCAGAGCAGATCGGGGAAGCCCTTCCGGCTACCTACGAACAGCTGGTGCGTGAGTACGGAAAGCGTGTCCTCGCGATCGCCTACGACTATGTGAAGGACTACGACGCGGCACAGGATGTGGCGCAGGAGGTGTTCATCAGGGTCTGGCAGAAAGGCGACGAGTTCCAGGCCCGCGCGAGTGTCTTTTCCTGGATCTACCGGATAACCGTGAACCTGGCGATCGACCATCTCCGGAAACAGAAGAGCCGGGGGAAGCTCGCGGACAAAGAGGGGGAGTACATCGGCACCTACAAGGCCGAGCAGGAGACGGGATCAACCGTCACGGCCCCCGGCACCGGGATGGAACGCGATTCCATCCGCGACCGGATCGATGCCGGCCTCGAAGTCCTCTCCGAACACCAGAAACAGGCCTTCATCCTGAGATACTACCAGGAGATGCCCATCGACGAGATCGCGGCGATCATGGGCTGCCAGGAGAGCACGGTGCGACAGCACCTCTTCCGGGCGACCCACAAGCTGCAGGACGAACTGGGCGACCTGGCCGAGCGGATCGGGATCAGACGCGGACCCGATGCAGAGAGCGATTGAAAGACGACCATGACGCACGTCGAAACATATCTCGGTGAATACCTGAGAGGCGAACTCGGGCGCCGGCGTACCGAAGAGGTCGCCGCCCACCTCGCCCGCTGTCCCCGCTGTGCGGCTCATGCCGACTGGCTGAGGCAGCTCGAGGATCTGGCGACGGACGCCCGCCGTGAGCCCCCCGCCGAGATCGTGAGCGCTCTCGAAGCACGGCTCCTGGCCCTGCCCGAACTGCTGGGCGCGGGAACTGCGGGAACTGCGGCGCCGACCGCACCCCCGAAGCGGCGCGGCCGCACGGTCGCGTTCCCCGCCTGGCCGGCCGTGCCGGCGGCGGCGGTACGCACAGCCGCGGCCGTCCTGCTGGGCGTACTGCTCGGCTACGGTCTGTGGGGCCCGAGGAGCGACCGGTCGGTTCCTTCAGAGGAAGAGACCGGTCTGACCGGCGCCCCCGCCCCGGCCCTCGCCGCCCGGAGGTCGCAGGCGGCGATCGCGCCGGCTTCCGAGATGGAGTTCCCCGGCGGAGCCGGGGCGACCGACGAGCTCGAAGCCCGGGTCGCCCGTCTGGAACGCCTGCTCCTGCGGGACCACCTCGGACGGGTCGAAGCCGCGATCACGTACTTCATGAGCGGCACTTCGGAGGGTCGGATCGTCACCATGCCCGCCGAGGTCACCCGCAGCCTGCTCTCCACGACCGCGAGCCTCAAGCTCGATTACCGGTCGGCGGGCGACGAGCAGTTGACCCGTCTCCTGGGTCAGATCGAATCGGTGCTCACCGAGATCGAGCGTATCTGCTGTAACCAGGATCTCCCGGGCGCCGTCACGGTCGCGTCGAGAATCGAAGATGGCGGATTCCTATCCACTCTCCAGCGCATGAAAGTCGGAATAGAGGAGTGAGCAGCATGTCAACCGGTACCGACAGACACCGGAGGCATATGGTCGAGAGGGGTCTCGCAGTGCTCGTCCTCGTGGCCACCATCGGATTCGCGGCTCCGCCCGCGGTCCGGGCCGCAACGCTCGCCGGCTGGCAGGAACAGGATGTCGAGACGCTCTACGAACGGGCACTGACCCTGAACCTGCAGGGCGAGTGGGAGGACGCGCTCGTACTCTTCCGCCGTATCGCCGCAGGTTCCTCGGCGCGGGCCGCCGAGGCCGCCTTCTACACCGGCCTCTGCCTGGAGAACCTCTCCGGGCGGGACGCCGAGGCTTTTACCGCCTTCGCCGAACTGCGCAGCAGGTTCCCGGCGAGCCCCTTCGCCTCGAAGGCGCTCTCCCACCAGGTGAACCTGGCCGGAGTCATGGGCGAAGAGGATCCCTACTACCGCGATTTCCTGGTGCACCAGATCGAGAGCGGCAACGACGCCATCCGCCATGAGGCCGCTCTGAGCCTGGCCCGGCTAGGCGACGAGCGGGCGGTTCCGGGGCTGCTCGACGTGCTCGAGCACGGTTCGAGCGACCAGAAGATGCTGGTCCTGGATCGGATCCCCGCGTTTGCCCAGAACGTCGCCGAGGACCTGGCCGCCCGGGCGGTGCGGCTGACGCGCGGCACCCCCCTGGGCGCGCGGGCCGTGGAGATCCGCACCCTCCTCGAGGCCCAACGGGCCGAGCGCGAACGTCTCGAGCACCTGATCGCCACCGACCGCCGCTTCCTGCTGGAACAGCTCAAGCGCACCGGCGAGGCCTGGACCGAGGAGGAACTGATAACCCAGGGGCTCTTCCACATCATGCCGGTGGCGACCTTCGCCCGGTATATCCAGGCCGGCCCCGCCGAGCGGGAAGAGATCTATGAGGACTTCTTCCGGAGCCAGGAGGATCCTTATCCCGAGACCCCCGAGCAGGAGATGGAACTGGAGTTCCGCCGCCGGATCCAGCACGCCCGGCAGTACTTCAGCGAGCCGTGGAAGGCCGCTCGCAGCCGCTACCAGGCCAACGACTGGCTGACCGCCGACAACGTCTATGCGCCGTGGGACTGCCGGGGCGAGCTCTACATCAAGTTCGGCGAACCCGACAACATCTACATGCTCGGCTTCAACCAGGAGGAGTGGTTGTACGCCCGCTTCCGGGTGGACTTCACGGTCATGAAGTACAAGGTCAACTTCTACCGCAACGCCATCTACCCCGGCCGGGTGAGCCAGATGGACTACGGCCAGGGCTGGGTCCAGGCCACCTTCATCGATTCCCCCCGCTTCGAGTACTGGCCGAAGCGGTAGACTCCGGCGGCAGGCGGAGCCGGCCGGCGTGAGCCGCCGGGTTACCCGCCGATCATCGCCTTCACGGATCAAACCCCTGCCGCCAGGCGGGGGTTTTTCATTGGTGATGATTTGCTTCCGGAAGAGCACCGGTGATACAGTTGAGCCCGTTCTATCGTCTCTCACCGGTTTTCTTTGCCCCGGGGG
>CAYSYY010000132.1:2899-8663 GCA_964435265.1 uncultured Gemmatimonadota bacterium | reverse complement strand
GAGGAGCAGGCCCGCTTTTCATTCCGCCTGTTCTTCGACCGGGCGGGACGGTTCTTCGCCATCCTGGTCGGGATCCTCATCATCGCGCTCGCGGTCTACTGGTTGATCTGGGACGTTCTGGGAGCCGCGCACAGCCGTCTCGTGACCGGGCTGAGGATCGGGGCGACAACGGAGTGGACTCCCATCCTGGCGGACTGGGGCGGTTGTCTGGTCCTGCTCGGACTGGCCTTCTTCGTGCACATGGCGATGGATTACGCCCGGATCGCCGCCGTGGCCTGGGACCGGCTCGGGCTGGTACCGGCCGTGCTCGGCTCGCTCGGATTCGTTCTGCGCCACCCCGGCCGCACCCTGGGGCTGTTCTACGCAACGACCGCCGTGGCGGCCCTCATCGCCCTGGGCTACGGGCTCCTGGTCCGCCTGGGCGGGGGCGCCGGCACCGCCCAGATCCTCGTGCTCTTCGCCGTCCAGCAGGCCTTCATCCTGGCTTCTGTATGGATCCGGATGGTGTACCTGGGTTCACAGATGGCCTTCTACCGCGGTGCCATGAACATACCCCGCTGGGTCACGCCGGCCGGGCCGGGACCGCAGGAACTCACCGACGAGGTCATCGTAGAGGAAGCGGCGGTATTCTGATCGAGAACGGCCGGCGCCCGGGAGAACGCGGTTCAGAAGCCCAGGAAGAGCCCGGCCCGGATCGTCACACCCGAGAGATCCAGCTCCGGCGACTCCGGCACCCGCCGCCCGTCGGCCTCCAGCCTGCCCGCTCCGATCTTCCCGAACTGATACGAGGCCCCGACCTCGAGCGCGACGAGCGGCATGAACCACCAGCGGGCACTGATCTTCGGCCCGAAGGTGAAGAAGTTCCCTTCGAGATGGGCGGCGGTTTCGAGATCGGCCGCGGCGATCGGTCCGGTGAAGGCGGTCGT
This sequence comes from uncultured Gemmatimonadota bacterium, assembly GCA_964435265.1. GTDB lineage: Bacteria > Blakebacterota > Blakebacteria > Blakebacterales > Blakebacteraceae > CAYSYY01. The sequence continues at coordinate 7,737 of CAYSYY010000132.1, read as the reverse complement.
GTAGGTCGCCCAGAGATCGGTCCACGAACCGTCCGTGACGGGACGCCGGATGAGACGCAGGTAGAGCGTTCCTCCGCCGATCGATCCGCCGAGCGTGAGCTTGAATTTCCCCGTCGCCTTCACCCAGCCCACCACGAGCCCGGTATAGGCAAGCGCCACCTGTCCGGCCCGGTACACCCCGCCCGCGGTGGCGGATAGTTCCGTCTCACCGACGAAGGAGCCGAGTCCCACCAGCAGCCGGCCGATGTTGATCACCCCTTCGGCCCCGTAAAGAGTAAGTGATCCGGGCAGGGCATCCAGTCCCAGGGCCGCGAACCGGTCGTCGAGAGCGGGCAGTGCGAGCGGGGCGACCATGATCCCGGGGCCGACTCCGGCCCCGACCTGCTGCGGAGGGAAGAAACCCTCATCTTCCTCCTGGGCCGATACGCCGGCCGGCAGGGGCAGACAGATGATGAAACCGATCAGGATGGTTCCGGCGACCGAGCGGATCATCGCTCTCTCCTTTGTCTTGCTCCGGGCGCGTTCAGACGGCATGTTCCACACCTGTCTGACGACACGGAGTTACCGCCACCCAGAAGAACGAGCGGAATGACATGTCAGCAAAAGCATTCGTTCTAGTCAATGTCGAACCGGGCGCGGTGAGCGAAATCGTCGCCCGGCTGCGAGAGGCCGAGCACATCCAGTCAGCCTATATGGTGACCGGTCCCTACGACGCCATCGTCGAAGTCGAGGCGGAGGATTACGCCCGTATCGCCGAGATCGTCGAAGATGAAGTGCGCAAAATGGACGGGATCGAGAAGACCATGACGCTGGTGGTTTTCTGAGCGCATCTACCATCACTGCCTTCGCCGGGAACCTTGACCGTACCGGGACCTCCCGGTAGACTCGCTGCGCGCACGGCAGGTATCCGGCCCGGGCCCCGGATCGGGTGGAAAGAGGAGATGTCAGCATGGCGATTTCCCACAAGATGATCGACGATGTCGCGATCGTGATCCTGAAGGGCAAGCTCATGGGCGGGCCGGAGACGTCCGCCATCCACGAGAAGGTCAAGGACCTGGTGGAAGATGGTGTGACCAAGGTCGTATTCGACATGGCCAAGGTGAGCTGGCTCAACTCGACCGGCCTCGGCACGATCATGGCGTCGAGCACGACCCTCTCCCATGCCGGCGGCGAGCTGAAGGTCGCCGGTCTGCAGGACAAGGCCCGCGGTCTCTTCTCGATCGCGAAGCTCGACTCCGTCTTCAAGATCTACGGCTCGGCCGACCGGGCCGCCGCTGATTTCTAGATCCCCGCCGTCCGGATGAACCGGAGCCTTAAATGGGCCCTGGCTTTCATCGGGCTGGGCCTTCTCCTCTACCTGCGCACCAGCACCGACCTCATCCATGCAGTCCCGGGGCAGGAGGATTTCGGCTTCTGGTCGATCGTCCCCGCCGCGCTGACCCTCATCCTCTGCTTCCTGACCAAGGAAGTGGTGTCAGCTCTCTTCATCGGGATCGCGGCCGGCGGGATCGTCTCGGGTCAGTTCAACATCATCGCCGACTACCTGCTCCCCGCGGTGGGAACCGAGTCCTTCGCCCAGATCCTGCTGGTCTACCTGTGGTGCCTGGGGGGGCTGATCGGTCTCTGGACCCGGACCGGCGGAGCCCAGCATTTCGCCCGCTGGCTCGGAGCCCGCATTGTGCGAGGCCGCCGCACGGCCAAGCTCTTCGGCTGCGCCATGGGCACACTCTTCCACCAGGGGGGCACCATCAGCACCATCCTGGCCGGCTCGACGGTGCGTCCGGTCTGCGACGAGGCGAAAGTCTCCCACGAGGAACTCTCCTACATCATCGACTCGACCGCCTCACCGATCGCGACCGTGATCCCCTTCAACGTCTGGCCGAGTTACGTGGCGGGACTGGTGGCCGGCACCGTCCCCCTGCTGGCCGATGCCGAGGTCGCGAAAGCGTTCTTCTACAAAGCGATCCCGTTCAACTTCTACGGCCTCTTCGCGGTCATATTCACCTACGCTTTCGCGCTGGAGGTCAATCCCTTCGTTTTCGGCAAGATGAAGCGTGCCATCGAGCGGGTGCGCCTCACGGGCGAGCTCAACCGCCCCGAAGCGCACACCATGTCGAGCCGGGAACTGACCGAACTCAAGGTCCCCACCGGCTACACCCCCGGGAATGTCGACTTCGTGATCCCCATCGGCACCCTGCTGGCGGTGGCCATCATCCCCTATGTCCTCGGTCACGGCGTGCCGATCAACGAAGCCTTCTCGCTGGCCGTGCTCGTGGCCATGCTGGTCGCCCTGATCAAGGGGATGAAGCTCGGCGAGGTCATCGAAGGCTTCATCGACGGGGTGAAGGGAGTGACGCTGGGGGCGATCATTCTGGCCCTGGCCGTAACCCTGGGCCGGGTTTCCACCTCGCTGGGCACGGCCAACTTCCTGATCCGCACCACCGCCGAAGCCATCGTCCCCTTCCTGCTCCCCGCCATCTTCATGCTGATCTGCATGGTCACGGCCTTCGCGGTGGGTTCCTCCTGGGGCACCTACGCGGTGGTCTTCCCGATCGCCATGCCCCTGGCCTGGGCGGTGAATCCCGATCCCTTCTTCATGACCCTCTGTTTCGCGGCCGTGCTGGGGGGAGCGGTCTACGGCGACCAGTGCTCGCCGATCAGCGACACCACCATCCTCTCGAGCCTGGCCACCGGTTCCGACCACATGGACCACGTCACCACCCAGATGCCGATCGCGACCGTGGCCGCCGGTTTCGGGATGATCCTCTACACCATCATCGCTCTGGTAGCGACCTGAAGGTCGCAGCCTCCCCGCCATTTTCCCTTTGCACCCGCCGGCCTCCGGCTCTGTAATCGGGATACTCTTCATTATTCCCGCCTATCGCCGCGAGGAGGTATCCGATGTCCGAGGAGACGTCTCCCGCTCTCGACCCTGCTTCTAAATCCGCCGCCCCCCACCCGACCGGTCCCTTCCTCTCCTGGCCGCCCCCGGGGCTGGAACAGATCCAGGGCAGGCTCGGCAGCACCACCGCCTTCCTCTTTCTCGGCGCCGCCGTCCTGGTCCTGCCCCTGCTGGTCTCGATCGGCACCGAACAGAGTTTCACCAGTCTCGGCGTGTTCGGTCCGGCCGGCTGGATCGTGGCCGTCACCACGGCCTGCGGCCTGGTTCTGCTCGTCGAGGGCTTCCGCCGCTTCTTCATGATCCTGCGCACCGGCAACCGGGCCGTGCAGCAGGGACACGGGTGGCTCACCGTACTGCAGGCCGCAGCCGACGGTCCCCGCGACACCGGCTTCCTGCTGCAGGGAGCCAGGCTCTATGCCGGTCTGGACGCGGCCGGGCGGGAGCTCCTGCTCCGCCGCCGGCTGACCGCCGACACCGCTGCCCTGGCCGCGGCCCTCTGGCTGCTCTTCGGATTCGTCCTGGGAGTTTTCGGAACCGCCCGGGGGATACTCGGCCCGACCGGCCTGTGGTGGTTCATCCTCTTCCCCATCGCCCTGCTCCTGCTCGCCGCCGCCCTCGAACGTTTCGGAGCCGGGCTGCGGACCCGGAAGCTGCGGCGCCGGACCCGGGAAGAGGTGCGCCGGACCCTGACCGACCAGGTGAACAGCTGGCGATCACAGGCCGCGGTTTTCGAACTGCCGGGGGTGCTGGGAAGCGGCGGTCCCGGACGGATGACGCCCCTGCGGATCGTGGCCGCCGTGATTTCGATCGCCGGGTTGATCCTGCTGGTCCCGATCGTGACCTTCACCTTCATGGGGACCTTCATGCCGCTGCACCTGAACCAGGTCATGCCCCGCTTCCAGGGCGTGCAGGAGAAGGCCATCGAGGTGGAATACCTGCGTCCCTACCGTCTCGCCACGGATCCGGCGATCACACCCCGGGCGGCCGGCGTGGCCCTGGTGAACCTGAACTTCACCGGCAGTACCGAGGCCCCCGATCCGCTCCTGAAGCCGCCCGCAGTGCGCTATGAGCAGCCGTGGCGGTTCGGCCGGAACATGAGCCGGGGGCGGACCGCTCTCGCCCTGCTGGAGAAAGCGACCGCCGATCTCACTCTCGAAGAGCGGGAACTGCTGCGCAGCGAAGCCCGGCATCCGGCGCACGCGGAATTCGCCATTCTGGCCCGGGCCGGCAGCGTCGATTTCGCCGGCACCTACTGGCAACTCCCCCTGCCCGATTCCCTGGCCTGGTTCGAGCTGCCGATCCCCCGCTTCCAGCGAGTCATGGACGGCGCCAAAGCTCATATCGCCAGGGCGGCCTGGGAGCTCCACCTGGGGCAGCGCACGCAGGCGGAAACAACGATCCGCGAAGTCATCTCCTGCGGCCTCCTCCTGCTCGACGAACACCCCACCCTGATCGGGAACCTGATCGGCATCGTGATGGCCCAGACCGGTGGGAACGCTCTCGAATCTTTCTACCGTGCCGTGGGGCGGACGATCGAAGCCGACCGCCTGCAGGCGGCCCGCGACGGAATCGAACAGACGCTGGATCGGAGTTCCTCGTATTTCTACGATCGACCCACTCCGGAATACCTCGAGATCATGGCCGACATCGTCATGGATCGGAAGATGATGCGCGGCCTGCGGTGGGAGTTCGTCCCCTTCATCGCCACCGGGGCCTCCTTCACCAACCTGAACCGGGCGGTCTTCGGCCCCGGTGAGGGGTACGCGATCTGGCTGCAGCAGGCCCACGATGAGCTGGTCCGACACCCCGGTGAGGAGGAACTCTTCGAGCGAATGGAACTGGGCTTCCTGGTCTCGCCGTCATCACTGGAACGACGCGGTTTCATCGAGTGGCTGCTCGGACTGACCTTCGGGAAGTCCCGCACTCCGGGGAGTTT
>CAYSYY010000132.1:853-2889 GCA_964435265.1 uncultured Gemmatimonadota bacterium | reverse complement strand
TGATCCGGGCGATCGATTAGCGGGGCTACCGTCCCGGCGGCAGGTTCCAGGTCTCCGCCTCGCCCAGGACGACCTCGGCGGCGACCTGTTGCAGGCAGGCGGTGGTCGAATCGGGCAGGCCGGCCGAGAAGGGGCTCCCCTCGGGACTGGAGCCGAAGATGGTGGTGTAGTAGACGCACGCCTGCAGGTACTGGGCTTCCCGGGAGGGGAGGTAGCCGTCGGTGTCATACAGTGGGATATCGGGCCGCTCGGAGCGGATCCGCCGGAAGGCCCACCCCACCGGCGCGATCACGAATCCGAGGCTGTCGGCGATCGCGATCGTCCCTTCCCGGATCATGGGCTGCAGGGTATCGAAGGTGTACGTGCTGCCGCGCAGAGTCGTGGATTCGAGGGCGTACGGCATGAAGATCACGATGCGTGCTTCGGGATTTTCATTCCGGATCCGTTCACGCAGAGTCTCATAGGTCGGGTAGAGCAGCTCATAGCTGTCCGGGAAGGCGAAGGCATAGCGCAGATCCTGGAGAACGACCCAGTCCCAGTCCTGTTCGGCGATCCGGCCGTCGAGGCTGGCATACTCCAGGTACTGTTCCAGCGTTTCGACATCGGCGGTGGCATTCCCCACCCAGATACCCTTTCCCTGGGAATCGGCCAGGGCTTCGAACTGGGCGGGCATGCCGAAATAACCGGTGACATCATTGCCGATGAAGAGAACGCAGACATCCCCGGGATCGGGGCTCTCGAGCTCGACCGCGACGGGATTGCCCTCGCAGGCTGTGAGCAACAGAAGGATCGACTGAACCAGCGGGATCGTGAAGTGGATACCGCGCCTGCCGACGTGCCGTCGTTCCGCCATGTTCACAGGATCTTCCCCCCGCCGGACCGGAGTGGATACCCACTCCCCGTATAGACGGGAGAATCGGCGGATCTGTTACTCTGCCTCACATCTTTTCCAGCGGTTCTCACGGAGGGGATTGCGCCGGGCCGTCACGGCTCCGGCGGCCGGGGCCGGTCAGACCGAATCTTCGGCCGGGATGTTCAGTTCCCCTTCGGAACGGGCCACCAGCACCGCGCAGACGGTGTCGCCGGTCACGTTCACGGCGGTGCGGGTCATGTCGAGGATCCGCTCCACCCCGACCACCAGGGCGATCCACTCCAGGGGGATCCCCAGCTGGGTCAGCACCAGGGTCAGGGTGACCATGCCGATACCGGGTACCCCGGCCGCTCCGATCGAGGCCAGGGTGGCCATGACGATGACGGTGAGCAGAGCCGTCGGCGTCAGCGTCCATCCCGCCACCTGGGCGATGAAGACCACGCTCACCCCCTGGTAGATGGCCGTGCCGTTCATGTTCACGGTGGCGCCCAGGGGGAGCACGAAGGAAGCCACGTCCTTCGAGACCCCCAGATCTTCTTCGGTGACCTGCAGGTTCAGCGGCAGGGTGGCGTTGGAGGAGGAGGTGGAGAAGGCGAAGATAATGACCTCGTAGAAGCGTTTGAAGAACAGCACCGGGCTCATCCCCGCCAGGCGGAGGAGAATTGGGTAGAAGAGCACGGTGAAGACGATCATCGTCCCGATCGCGATGACCACGTATTTGAGCAGGGTGAAGAGGACCTCGTAGCCGAACTGGGCCGAGACGGCCGCGATCAGGGCGAAGACCCCGATCGGGGCCACTTTCATGACCATCTTCACCATGACGATCATGGCGTCGTTGACCGATTCGAGCACCGCCATGATCGGTTTCTTGCGTTCCTCCGGGAGCATGGTCAGGGTGATCCCGAAGAGCAGGGCGAAGAAGATGATCCCCAGGAAGTCGGTCTCGGCCATCGCCCGGAAAGGATTGCGCGGGATGATCCGCACGATGAACTCGCCGATCGAGGTCTTCTCCCGCTGGGCGATGGCGTTCTCGACCCGGGCTCCGGCTTCGGAGGCGTACTGCTCGACGATCCCGTCACGGACCTCGGGATCCATGCCCTTGCCGGGACCGCGCAGCAGTGCGGCCCCCAGCCCGAGGGCCACCGCCAGAGCGGTGGCGACGAGA
>CAYSYY010000132.1:0-843 GCA_964435265.1 uncultured Gemmatimonadota bacterium | reverse complement strand
TAGAAGCCGACCGTCTTCAGCCCGATCCGGCCCAGCTTGCGCAGATCGCCCAGGCTGGCCGTGCCTACGATGAGCGAGGCCATGATCAGGGGCACCACCACCATCACCAGCAGGTTGATGAAGGCGTCGCCGAGAGGCTTGATCTGCACCGCGAAGGTCCCGAGCGGCGGACCCAGCACGGCGCCCAGGATCAGGGCGATGAGGATCTGGGTGTGCAGTTTCATCCCCCGGATCCGCCGCCAGAAGGTCCTGTGCCCGTCCCCGCCGCCGGAGTCCTGTGCCGCCTGCGCCTCTGTCATGAACGATACCTCTGTTGCCGGTGACCCGAGCCGTGAAGTATGGTGCATTTCGTAACACCCCCGTATCCGCGTCGCAAGAGCAAAGTCTCGGGGCAGGGCGTCCGGTCGTGAACAACGCGACCGGTGAGTCGAGGAGACAGACCATGATCCGCACCATCGGCATCCTCACCGGCGGGGGAGATGCCCCCGGCCTGAACGCCGTCATCCGGTCGGTGACCAAGAGTGCCATCCTCCACCACCGCTGGCGGGTGGTGGGCATCGAGCAGGGGTACGAGGGTCTGATGGATCCGGTGCAGATCGAGCCGATCGACACCGACACGGTGCAGGGTATCCTGCCCAAGGGCGGCACCATCCTGCGCTCCAGCAGCCGGGGGGATCCCTACCGTTGGCCGGGGGAGGACGCCGAGGGCAAACGCACGTATGCCGACCGGCACCGCGAGATCCTGCACAACGCCGACCGGCTGGGGCTCGACGCGCTCATCTGCATCGGCGGAGACGGCACCCTGGCCGTAGCCGCCCGGCTGGCCGGGGAGGGTCTGGCGGT
>CAYSYY010000131.1:0-8682 GCA_964435265.1 uncultured Gemmatimonadota bacterium | reverse complement strand
CCCAGCTCCAGCATGTCCCCCAGCACCGCCACCCGCCTCACGATCCCGCCCGCCTGCCAGGCGCCGAGCATCTCCAGGGCGGCCCGGACGCTGATCGGATTGGCGTTGTAGGCGTCGTTCAGGATCAGCACCTCCCCTACCCGCACGATTTCCCCCCGCCATATCGTCCCCCGGTATTCCTCGAGCCCCCGGGCGGCCTGTTCGACGGTGCATCCCATCGCCGTGGCGGCGGCCACCGCGGCCAGGGCGTTGGCCACGTTGTGGCGTCCCGGTACCGACAGGCGCACCGCCGGTCCCCCCGTAATCTCGAAGACCGGGTAGAGGCCATCTACCATCTCGATGATCCGCCCCCTTACCCCGGCCCCGGAACCGAATCCGAAAGTGATGACGCGCGCTCTCGATACCGCTGCCATCGCCGCGACCCGCTCGTCGTCAGCGTTGAGGACCACGAACCCGTGCGGCCCGATCGCCTCGACGAGCTGCTGTTTCTCGCGGGTCACCGCATCCAGGTTCCCCATGAACTCCAGGTGCGAGGCCCCCACATTGGTCACGATCGCCGCCGACGGTTCGGCGATACGGCAGAGCGCGGCGATCTCGCCCGGGTGGTTGCTGCCCAGCTCGGTCACGGCGATCTCGTGGCTGCGCCGGAGCCGCAGAAGCGTGAGCGGTACACCGATATGGTTGTTGAACGAACCTTCACTCCGCAGGACCCGGAAACGGGCGGCCAGCGCGGCTGCGGTCATCTCCTTGGTGGTGGTCTTGCCGTTCGATCCGGTGATCCCGACGACCGGGAGACCCCAGCGACGGCGGTTGTACCGGGCCAGCGACTGCAGCGCTTCGAGGGTGTCGGGAACGGCGATGAGGGGGCGTCCCCGGACCGCCCGCTTCCTCCGCGATCCGAGCCAGGTTTCGGAAACGACGGCCGCCGAGGCCCCGGCGTCGAGCGCCGCGTCTACGAAGTCATGACCGTCGTACGTCCCCCCCCCCACGGCGATGAAGAGCTCCCCCTCCCTGATCGTCCGGCTGTCGATGCTCACACCCGTGAAAGCGGTCTCGGGGGAGAGGGATGCCCGGGGCCGGCCGCTCATCGTTCCCCCCCGTGGTGACCCGCGCGCCGCGGTTCCCGTTTCCGGCCGGCCACCGCCTCGGCCACGATCGCACGCTCGTCGAAGGGGATGCGGTCGGTACCCAGGATCTGGTACCGCTCGTGTCCCTTGCCGGCGATCAGCACGACGTCGCCCGCCGCCGCCCCGGCCACGGCCCGATGGATCGCCTCGATCCGGTCGGGCACCACGGCCGCATCCGCCTCCTTCGGTACCCCGGCCACTATCTCGGCGATGATGGTTTCGGGATCCTCGGTCCGGGGATTGTCGCTGGTGATGATGACCCGGTCCGCTCCGAGAGCCGCGATCCGGCCCATCAGAGGACGCTTCCCCCGGTCGCGGTCACCGCCGCAGCCGAAAACCACGATGACCCGGCCGGCGGCGATCTCGCGGCACGCCTGCACCGCGACCTTCAGGGCGTCGGGTTTGTGGGCGTAGTCGAGCAGGATGGTCACCCCCTCGGGGGCCGGCAGCCGCTCCATGCGCCCGTCCACGTTCGCAACCCCGGCCATCGCGGCGGCGCACTCGGCCGGGGCGACCCCCGCCGCCATGGCGATCCCGGCCGCGACCAGCATGTTCTGCACCTGGAAGGCACCCAGCAGCGGGCTCGTGAGTGGAGCGGAACCGCCGCCGTAGTGCAGGCGGCAGGAGACGCCGTCGGCGCCGATCCGCAGCTCCGAGGCCGTCACGTCCGCTCCCGGCACGAGTCCCACCGTCACGACCGGCTCCTCGACCTCCCGGGCGAGGCGGGCGCCGACGGTGTCGCTGATGTTCACCACCGCCGTGCCCCCCGGCTTGCGGTACCGGGTCAGCAGTGTCTTTTTGACGTCCAGGTACGCATCCATCGAGGGATGGAAATCGAGGTGGTCGCGCCCCAGGTTCGTAAAGGCCGTCACATCGAAGGCCAGGCCGTCGATCCGCCCCAGGGCCAGAGCGTGACTGCTCACTTCCATGACCGCCGCCCGGTCGCCGGCCGCGAGCATCCGGGCCAGCAGCGCCTGCAGATCCACCGCTTCGGGAGTCGTCAGCGGTGCGGCCGAAAGCTCCCCGCCGACGGTGTACTCCACCGTACCGATGCTGCCCACCCCCCCGCCGGAGCCGGCCAGGCAGGCCCGCACCAGGTTCATGGTCGTCGTCTTGCCGTTGGTACCGGTGATCCCGACGGTGAAGAGGCGTTCCCCGGGATGGGAATGGAAGGCCGCCGCCAGCCGCCCCATGGCCCGTCGGCTGTCGCTGACGGTGATCAGGGGCAGCTCGGTATCGACGGCGTGCTCCACCACCGCCGCCGTCGCTCCGCGCTCACGTGCCGGGGCCAGGTAGGCGTGGCCGTCGGTGTGCTCACCGGCCACGGCGATGAAGAGATTCCCCTCTTCCACCCGCCGGCTGTCATAGGCCAGCCCGGTGATCTCGAGCCGGCGGATCGGCTCCCAGCCGGCGGCCGCCTCGAGCAGTTCGGAGAACCTGAGCAGAACCTCGAGCCTCATAGCCGCCTCCCACCCCCCGGTGTCGCCGACAGGAGCACTTCGGTTCCGGGCGAGACGGGCCTGCCTGGGGGGAGTGACTGATGCCGGATGAGCCCGCTCCCTTCGACCGAGAGTACCAGGCCGAGGGCGGAGGCCTCGGCGGCGGCCTCACGCAGGCTCAGGCCTCTCAGATCAGGCATGCGGGGATCGGCGGTCGCCTCCGGCTCGACCGGAGCCGTGAGATGGAGAACCACCACACTCCCTTCTTCTACCTGGGTCAGCGGCGTCGGTTCCTGGGCTTGCACCGTCGGCCCGGTGCCCACGAAACGTACCCGCAGGCCGCGGCGGGTCAGGGCCCGGCCCGCCTCGGCCGCCGGCCGGCGGCGCAGATCGGGCACCATCGGACGGGGCGCGTCGACGACGCGATGCACCGTGCTGTGCAGGCCGGGCAGGGGCCGGGCGGGATGGCAGGCCAGCCGCTGGACGCTCCGGGCGAAGATCGGGGCGGCCACGTCGCTGGCGTAGTAGCGATTCGATGGTTCGTCCACCACCACCAGGAGCAGGAAAGCGGGGGTATCGGCCGGCAGGAATCCGCAGAAGCTGGAGATGTATCTGCCCGTCTCGTACCCGTCGGGACCGGCCTTGCGCGCCGTTCCGGTCTTGCCGGCGATATCGAGGCCGGCCACGCGGGCGCGTTCGCCGGTCCCGGTCAGAACCGCCTCGCGCAGGAAACCACGCAGGATGGCGCTGGTTTCCTCGTGCATGATCCGTCGCACGGCCGTCGGCCCGCCTTCGGAGTGCCAACGTCCCTTGACATCCCGGACCGCCTCGACGAGCCAGGGGCGCATCAGGGTGCCCCCGTTGGCCACCGCGGCGTAGGCCGAAGCGATCTGCAGGGCGGTCACCGAAACGCCGTACCCGATCGAGAGACTCTCCAGTGCGGGACCGTACCAGTCGGCGACGCGCCGCAGCACTCCGCCCTCCTCCCCGGGCAGTCCGAGCCCGCACGGCTGCCCGAAACCGAAGTCCCGGGCGTACCGGTAGATCCGGTTCTCGCCCACCGCCCGGGCGATCTGCACCGTTCCCACGTTGCTCGAGAATCCCAGCACTTCGCCCAGGCTCATCAGACCGTGGGCGTGCACATCCCTGATCTGCGAACCCACGACCTGGATCACGCCGTTCCCGCCGTCGATCGTATCGGCCGGCGTGTAGCGGCCCGCGTCGAGGGCGGCCGTGAAGGTGACGACTTTGAGGACCGAGCCCGGTTCGAAGGGATCGGTGATGGTACGGTTCCTCCGAACGTCGGCTGCGAACGTCTCGGGAGTGTTGGGATCGAATCCGGGCCAGGCGGTCATCGCCAGCACGGCGCCGGTCCGGGGATCGAGCGCGACGGCGCAGCCGCTCGCGGCCTCGCTGCGTCCTATCCCCGCCGCGAGCTCCTCTTCCAGCACCGCCTGGATGGTGGCGTCGAGGGTGAGCCGGATGCTGCTCCCCTCGACCGGCTCATCACGGGCGATCTCACGCCCGGGGATCGGAATCCCCAGCGCATCCACCTGCTCCACCAGCCGACCCGCATGGCCCCGCAGACGGGCGTCGTAGATCCGTTCCAGGCCCTCCAGTCCCACCCGGTCGATCCCGGTGTACCCGAGCACACTCGCCGCCAGCCGCCGCTCCGGATAGGTCCGGCGGTAGTCCTTCTCGATCTGCAATCCCGGCGGCAGTTCATACGGTCGGGGAGGCTCTTCGGCCAGATCGACCTGACGAGCCGTATAGAAAAAGCCGTGGTGGGCCGCGATCTCGGTCTCCCACCCCTGCCGGGTACCCCCGAGGAGCCGGGTCAGCAGCTCGGCCACGGCACTTCGGTCCTCGATGTAGCGGGGATGAACACCCACGGTGTGCAGGAGGCGGTCGGCGGCCAGCAGCCGCCCCCGGGAATCGATGATCTCACCCCGACGGGCGGGAAGGACCCGCTCGGAGTGGTGCTGGTTGTCGGCGCGCTCGGAGAAATACGACGCCCGCAGGATCTGGATATCGGTCAGCCGGTACACGAGACCGGCCCAGCCTGCCAGGAACAGGAGGGCCAGCAGTCTCAGGCGCCGGTCGTGGGAGGGGAGGCCCGTCATGGCAGCCCCCCCCCACTGGTGTCGGGGGGAGCCGTCTCCCGGGCGAATGCGACCGGTACCAGGGTGCGCCCGACCCCTTCCAGGGCGATAGCGAAGGCGTTCTCGAAGTAGGTGCGCAGGCCGCCGCCGGAACCGCACGCTTCGGGCAGAACGGCAAGCCGCTCCACGCTCCCGACGGGAAAATCCATCCCCAGCCGCTCGCGGGCCAGCGCCACTACCCGCTCCCCGGCGAGTTCGGCCGCGACGTCGAGCTGGAGCCGCTCGACCTCACGTTCGACGGCCTCGCAGCGCTCCTGGAGCGCCTCCAGCCGGGCTGCCTGTTCCAGGGTGCGGTTCATCCCCATCAGGTAGGCCAGAGCAACGATGAAGGCACCTCCGAGGAGCAATCCGATCCGGCCGCCCGAGCCGAGGACCCGGGCGTCGGGGAGGTGCAGTCTCCCGCCTCGCCGCTTCCTCTTTCGGGTATCCGGGCTCACCTTCCGAGATCCTTTCCACTCCGGGGATTCCCGGTCCGTTCCGCCACCCGCATCCGGGCGCTGCGGGCGCGGGGATTGGCGTCGATCTCCTCGGCGGCCGGCACGACGGGTCGACGCGTGAGGGTGGTGAAGAGCGGCCGGGCGTCGCAGACGCAGACCGGGAGGTCGGGGGGGCAGCGGCACTGCCCTGAACAGGCCCGCAGGAACTCCTTCACCCGCCGGTCCTCCAGCGAGTGATAGGCGATGACGACCAGCCTGCCTCCCGGCTTGAGAGCATCCACCGAGGAGTCCAGAGCGGCCTCGAGCTGCGCGAGTTCGTCGTTGACCGCGATCCGGAGCGACTGGAAGAGCCGGCTGAGTGTCTTGGTACGGCGGTGCGGCGGAGTCCGCAGCTCCACGATCCGCACCAGCTGTCCGCTCCGGGTGAGCGGCGCCCGCCGTCGCACCTCATTGATCGCACGCGCCAGGCCCCGGGCATCGCGGAGCTCTCCATACTCCCGGAAGATGCGTTCGAGCTCCTCCACCTCGCTTTCAGCAAGCACATCGGCCGCCGTTCTCCTCGCCTCGGGATCCATCCGCATGTCGAGGGGGGCGTCTTCCCGGTAGGTGAAACCCCTGGTGGGATCGTCGATCTGACGGGACGAGACGCCCAGATCGAAGAGGATCCCGTCGAGAGGGATCATCCCCTCCTCAGCGGCGATTCCGGCCAGGTCCGCGAAGGCTCCCCGACGCAGCACCACCCGATCGGTCCCTTCGGTGCAGGCAGCGGCCGCGGCGAGCGCCTGCGGGTCGCGGTCGATGCCCAGTACTTTCGCCTCCCCCCCCGTACTGTCGAGCAGGAGCGCGAGGTGTCCCCCACCCCCTGCCGTAGCGTCGAGATACCGGCCGCCGGGATCGGTGACGAGCGCCTCAACGGCGGCGCGGGCCAGAACGGGAACGTGGTACACGTCAGGCGCCGAACGCTGCGGCCGGTGCACCGTCAGGTGCACGGTGAGCGTTCGACCTCCCTCAGGCCCCCATCTGGACGCCGAAACTCGCCAGCGCTTCCCGCGGGCTCTCGTAGATGTCGATCAGCCGGTCGGCTCCCACGAACTGGAACGCATCCGCGACCGGGCCGTGCAGACCCGCCACCTTGACCTCACCGCCCACCCCCCGCATGCGGAAGGCGCGCTCGCTCAGCAGTCCCACCCCGCGGTAGCTGATGTCCCCCACGGCGTCGAAGTCGAGGATCAACCGGCGGACGTGGTTCTCCTGATGTTTCTGCAGGAGATTATCGAGATCCACCATCGCCAGGGCGTTGATGTCGCCGGCCAGATGGAGGATCCTGACCCCGCGGATTTCTTCCTCACTGCTCGTCATGCCCACCTGCCTTCATCGGACCTCTCAGAAGAGAACGTCCTCGGCGAGTTCTTCGAATTCGTCTTCGATGCCTGCCGTGTAGGCGGCGAAGACCTCGGGGTTCCAGATCTCGATGCGGTCGAGCGCACCGCTGATCAGGACATCCTTCTCCAGTTTCGCCCAGGCGAGGAGGTGTGTCGGGATGGTGATCCTCCCCTGGCTGTCGCAGGTGGAAGGGACGGCGCTGGAGGCCACCCACCGCACCCACTTGCGGCTCCGGCGGTTGGATATCGGCAGATCGCGCAGCAGGGCGCTCTTCCGCTCCCAGACGTCGAGCGGATAGACGAAGAGGCAGGCGTCGAGTCCCGAGGTGATGACGAAGGTCTCATTCGCCTCGGGATTCACCTGGCGGCGGAAACGGGCGGGCATACTGACCCGTCCCTTTTCGTCGAGGGAGTAGGTATATTGTCCCAGGAAATCCGCCATCGTCTGTGCCGGCCCCTCCATCGGGTACGTGGGCTTCCCCACTATTACCCACAATTTGACACTGCGGCACAGATTAGCGGTAGAGCACGAAGACAGTCAAGAAGATTTCATACCTTTTTTTTAAGTACCAATAAAGTGTATCTAGACATTAACCAGATTGAAAAAGTGATACTTTGAGGAAAAGAGCTTTATCTCTGTCCTTCCAGGAACCAAGAAGCTTATAGAAATCGTTATTGAAGACCAGATAGATGTAGGAACGGGGACGGAATTCGAATGAAACGAGCAGATTGAGGTTGGCCACCTGCGCCGCAGTGTTGACCTGCCCGAAGAGTTTGGCCAGGAGCGTGGTCGTGGGTGTCCAGATGAAACGGCCGGCCCAGACTTCACCGGTGAACCGGTCGGTGTCGTCGATGATGCGGTTCGTACTCACGATCGCCTCGTTCGTGAAGAAGCGCGAGGGCCGCCAGCGCACCGTGGACCACAGGCTCAGCCGGCGAGCGTGGTAGTAGTCCCCTCCGATGACGGTGGTCGACGTGCTCAGCGGGCGGGACGGATCGGTCGACAGGTTCAGGAACCCTTCCGCCCAGGAATAGACTCCCTCCCCCACCGTCACCTCCCCCAGTCCGAACGCGGTCTCGACGAACTCATAGCGCCCGTTCACCCCGGCCGTTACCGAACCGCCGTTCTGCAGCAGCACGATCAGGCCGGGATCGACGAGCCGGCTCTCGAGCCGGCCCGCCGGACGGGTGTGGTAGACCGCATCGGTGAAAACGATCGCCTGACGTATCCCGCCGATCCGCGGCCGCGGCTTCCAGGAGAGGTTGACGGCGTTGCGCCACACTCCCGTGCGGCGTACGAAGCCCAGGTCGTCGCTGTAGTCGGGATCGAGGTAGAGGTTCGACACTCCCACCCCCCAGCGGTCGGTGTTCCAGTCGACCGAGAGGGCTCCGGCCGGTGCCAGCTCGCCCGCTCCCTGCCGTGAACCGGCCAGGAAACCGGAGAGCTGGGTGTTGCGGAAGAGGGAGAAGTGGGCATCGGCCCCCACGGCGGTGTACCCGGTTCCGAAGAGACCGTGGTCGGTGCCCAGCGCCATCACCCCGATCCGGCTGCGCTCCAGAACGTCCCGGCTGATCCGGAAGACCCCCTGGAAGGCGGCCGAGGCATGATCCGCCGCTCCCCCCGCCCCCGTCGGAACGGCCGGCGCGGTGAACTCCTCGGTGCGGGTCACCAGCGCCCCGAGGGCGTAGGAACCCGCTTTCCCGGTCACCTTGAGCCCGGCTGTGAGGGGCACCTCGTAGCGGGACGGGCTGAGCCCGATGCGGCGGGTATCGAAGAGCTGGAAAGGCGGCGGGGCGTTCTGTTCGGTGATCCCGAAAGTGAAGATGTCGAGCCCCTCCCGGAAGAACTCGCGCCGTTCGGGATAGTAGAGGGGGAAGCGGTCGAGATTGATCTGTTCCTGATCGGCCTCGACCTGGGCGAAGTCGGTGTTGATGGTGAGGTCGGCCGTCAGTCCGGAGGTGAGGGCACAGCTGAGGTCGGCGCCGAAATCCGCCCGCTCGGCCGTCCCCTCCCCGAACCGCTTGACGTTGCTGCTCATGAGGTAGGGCTTGAACTCCAGCCGGCTGGCCGGGTGGATACCCTGCAGGCCTTCGAGCCGCCCGGCGTAGGCCGGCCGGTACTTGCCGTCGGCTTC
>CAYSYY010000130.1:0-8709 GCA_964435265.1 uncultured Gemmatimonadota bacterium | reverse complement strand
CTCGGGATCGGTCCCGACGTGCACGTCGCCGCTTACGAGTTCGCCTGCAAGGCGGGCACCGAGGCGATGTATGTGGCCTACAGCCACGTCAAGGCGGGGGAGATGAAATATGCGCTGGGCATCGGCGCCGACACCTCGCAGGGAGCGCCCGGCGAT
Organism: uncultured Gemmatimonadota bacterium; assembly: GCA_964435265.1. GTDB lineage: Bacteria > Blakebacterota > Blakebacteria > Blakebacterales > Blakebacteraceae > CAYSYY01. The sequence goes on along the minus strand of CAYSYY010000130.1, from coordinate 8,553 downwards.
GCCCTGGAGTTCACCGCTTCGGCCGGCGGCTCGGCCTTCATCATGGGTTCGGAGAAGGTGGTGGTGGAGATCGAGGCGACCTACTCCTACACCTCCGACACGGCCGACTTCTGGCGGCGCGAGGGCCGGATGTACCCGATGCACGGCGGCCGCTTCACCGGCGAGCCGGCCTACTTCCGGCACGTCCTGAGCGCGGGGCGGGGGATGATGGAGCGGACCGGGCTCGAGGCGAAGGACTTCGCCTTCGCGGTCTTCCACATGCCCAACGGGAAGTTCCCCATGAAGGCGGGGCAGACCCTGGGATTCGCGAAGGAGCAGATCGAGCCGGGCTGGATCGTGCCCTGGATCGGGAACACCTACTCGGGCTCATCGCCGACCGGACTGGTCTCGACCCTCGATGTCGCGCAGCCGGGCGACCGGATCCTGCTGGTCTCGTTCGGTTCCGGCGCGGGGAGCGACGCCTTCGTCTTCCGGGTGACCGAGGAGATCGAAGCGGTCCGCAATCTGGCCCCGAGCTTCGCCGAGCTGCGGGATGAGGGGAAGATCTACCTCACCTACGGCCAGTATGCGAAGTTCCGCGGCAAGATCCACCTGAACGACTGATGCGGCGGGAGAGGAGAGAGAGATGAGAGAGGTAGCCATCATCGGCGTCGGCATGACGCGCTTCGGCGAACTCTGGGGATCCTCCCTGCGCACCATGTTCACCGAAGCCGCGCTGGAAGCGATCGACGACGCCGGCGTGGATCACATCGACAGCATGTACGTGGGCTCGATGTCGAGCGGGCTCTTCGTGCACCAGGAACACATCGCGGCGCTCTGCGCCGACTACCTGGGAGTGGCGGGCATCCCCGCGACCCGGATCGAGTCGGCCTGCGCCTCGGGCGGCATCAGCGTCCGGCAGGCGTGGATCGAGGTGGCCAGCGGAGTGAGCGACATCGTGCTGGCCGGCGGGGTGGAGAAGATGAACGACGGGGCCGACGCCACCTTCGCCCTGGCCACGGCGGCCGACCAGGAGTACGAGGCCTTTCACGGGATCACCTTTCCCGGCCTCTACGCCTTCATGGCCAACGCCCACATGGCGAAATACGGCACCACCCGGGAACAGCTGGCCGACGTGGCGGTGAAGAACCACGCCCACGGCGCCCTGAACCCGCGGGCGCAGTTCCCCTTCACGGTGACCCGGGAACAGGTCATGAACTCCACCCTGGTGGCCGCGCCCCTGCGGCTGCTGGACTGCTCGCCGGTGACCGACGGCGCCGCGGCCGTGATCGTGGTCCCGGTGGAGCTGGCGAAGAAGCTCGGGAAACCGGTCGTGAAGATCATCGGTTCGGGGCAGGCCACCGACGCCCTGGCCCTGCACAACCGCAAAGACCCCGCCACCATCCCCTCGGCCGGACGGGCTGCGAAAGCGGCTTTCGCAATGGCCGGGATCGGCCCCGACGATCTCGATGTAGTCGAGGTACACGACTGCTTCACCATCGCCGAGCTGGTCGTCATGGAGGAACTGGGTCTGGTGGAACGGGGCAGGTCGGGTGAAGCCGTCTCGGCCGGCATGACGAAGCTGGGCGGGAAGATCCCGATCAACACCAGCGGGGGGCTGAAATCGAAGGGCCACCCGGTCGGCGCCTCGGGGGTGGCTCAGATCATCGAGCTGACCGAACAGCTGCGCGGCTCGGCCGGCGAGCGGCAGGTCGAGGGGACCCGGCGGGCTCTGGCACAGAACATGGGCGGCAGCGGCGCCAGCTGCGTCGTGCACATCCTGGAGGCGGAGTGATGATCGTACCGAAGTACACGCGTGAGATCCCGCAGCGGTACCGTCTCGAGGCCGGCAAATGCGCCTGCGGCTACGTCGCCTTCCCGCCCAGGATCGTCTGCCCCGAGTGCGGTTCCCGGCAGTTCGAGCCGATCCGGCTCTCCCCCGAGGGCACCATCGTGACCTGGACGATCGTGCACGTACCGGCCGACGAGTTCAGCTCTGAAGCCCCCCTGCCGATCGCCATCATCGAAACCCCCGAGGGGGCCCGGCTGACCGCCCAGGTGGTCGACGGCGATCCCGCGAGGCTCGAGATCGGCGCGAAGGTGAAGCTGATGCTGCGCTGTGTGCGCCGCGAGGGCCACGCCGGGATCATCCAGTACGGCTACAAGGCGGTTCTGGTCTAAACGACCGCACGAATACCTGTGGATCCCTGATCCCATCGGACTGGTTCTGTGCGGACCGATGACGAGGCCGGGCAGGCGGGCCTGGTGGAGCCGGCTGGCCCTCAGCCGGGACAGGCTCCAGGTTTCTACCGCTGTATCGGCTCGAGTCTCCAGAGGGTGATTTCAGGCAACTCGAGCCATTCCGACGAAACCGTGAGCGCAAAGCCATAGGCAGCAGTGAGCAGACCCGCCGGGCCCTCCACTTCTCCGGTCATGAATCCATCGAAATCCAGGGCGGCATATTTCCAGGGGCCTCTCTGAACACTCGGATAGGCTGGTGTCATGCGATCGACGAGCAGGCCGTTTTCGTCGATCCACCAGAGGCGCTGAACAGGATTCCAGCGATCGCGGATCGCCACGAGAGCTTCGATGGTCGGTTCGACGTACTCGTTCAGGAAGTCCACCTCACGCAGCACCGCCGTCTCTGCCTCGATGATACGGGCCCACTCATCGTCGGTGAAAACCGGGGGATAGACATGTACGGCAATACTGTCGGCCTGTCCGCCGGCAGGTGAGATATGTACCAGGTGCCCGCCGCCCGGTGTGAAAAGCCAGGCGGAGCCGTCAGGGGACACCGTCCACTTCGGGGCTCCCACGGCAGGATTGGCGCTGGAGAGCCGCCCGATAACCAGCTCCGGTATCGAATCGGGAATCGGATAGATGGAGAGGGTATCGCCCTCGGATGAGAGCGTGATGAGGTCTTCCCGCACTCCGGGCGCTGACGGATCCGGGTTGGTGATCGCCGTATTCATGGTCCAGAATCCGGCCGATCCCGCGCATCCGATACGGATCGGAGAAAGGCTGTTGATCATGTATCTGAACGTGTGTGAAAAAACACCATCAGCTTCGAAGACACTTACCCTTCCGATATCGTCGTAGAGTGCCAGCCGGCCCGTCGGCGATGTGGCGACGGATCGAACCAATTGGAATTCACCTGGCCCATGGCCTTCCCCACCAAGATTCCGGATCCACTTTCCCGTCCGGTCGAACACGTGAACTCCCTTCCAGGAATCAGTAGCGACGAAGACAGTTCCGTCGGGACCAATCGCGGCCGAATCGTACTCCAGGTTCCCGACCAGAGCGGAGGGATGGTCGGTTTCCAGTTCCGCGATCCTGACAAAACGCCACGGAAACATGGGATATCGCTCGGCCTGATCCGACTGACCGCATCCGGCCAGCAGTACGCAGACACAGCAGGTACTTGCCACCGGGATCAACGTGTTCCTCTTCATAACGCCAGCCTCTTCAGGGGGATGGTTCTCTGATTCTGTTCGGTGCATAAAGATCGTTCAGCGCCCAGGCGATGATCGAACGGTCATCCTGCTCCTGTACGATCGCTTGGAACGTATCTCTGAAGCCGGCGGCGGATGCGAAGATGAAGCAGGCATCCGGCGCGAGTGCCTCCCGGGCCCAGCTCTGTCCGCTGATGGCCAGACGTTCCAGAGTCTGCATGTGGTCGAGGAAAAGGCGTGCACCGGCAGCCCGGGTCTGGAACTTCACCGCTCCCGTCAACATGCGCCCATCCAGCAGCCGGGCGACGATGTCGATCTCCACGGGCTGATGCTTGCGATCCCACCCTCCCCACCGTCCCCACTCCTCCACCTCAGGGCATTCCCGGTGGGGATTCGGGCGGAGGTACGCCTGCCGGACGACGTCCTCGAAGACCTGCCGTCCGACATACGTTGGCCAGAGCTCCGGGGCCAGGCGCTGATCCCAGACGGGCCGGGGTCCTGCGCTGGCGATCGCCGATTCGTTGGACAGGACGAAGCCGTAGTAGAAACGCTGGGCGGGATCAGCCAGCCGGTAGCGTATGGCCTGGTTTCGTGGGGCGTTGAAATTACGTTCCTCCTCCAGATATTCCAGCCGGACCAGTTCCTTCACCATGCGCTTCAGGGGTGTGTCGGACGCCTGCCCGAGGTCGGCTGCGATCTCTCCCCCCGCCCGGCGTTTGAGGCCGATGGCGGCCAGAATGGCCCGGTATCTGGCGACGTCCCTGAGTCCTTCCTCCTGTTCCAGGGCGGTTTCCACCTGCAGGCGGACTCGACCGTCCGGGGAGAGCAGCAGGTCGATAATGTTGTCGGCCAGAGGGATGGAGTCGTCGACGGCATCGAGGTACTGCGGCGTTCCGCCGAAGGCGGCGTAGGTCAGAATCCGGTCCCGGGGACCGTAGCGCGGCACCATCTCTCCGGCGTCGAGGTAGTCGAAGGCCGTCAGGCGCCGGCGCCAGTCGAGTCTGCCGAACAGCGGAGAACCGCCGCTCTCCAGAGCCCTCAGGGTATGAACCGCCGATCCGGAGAGGACGAGCAGGAGGTTTCCCGTGCGGCGGAGGTCACTCTCCCAGATCGCGTTCAGTTCCGATGCGACTTCCCGCAATCCGTTATCGGTCGACGCCAGGTACTGGAACTCGTCAAGGACGATGATAAGGGGGCGGCCGGGGTGGAGTTCGAAGAGGGTTCGGAATAAGGTACGCCAGGTGGGATGGTCCGCTTCATGCAGCTCGGATCCCGACCAGCGCGCTGCTTCCTGCAGCAGAGCCCGTCGGTTGATCTCAGGTGCGGTCGCAGAAGCCGTGTAATAGAAGACCTGGTCTTTATCCTTCCAAGCGTTCGTGAGCAGGAACGTCTTTCCGATCCGGCGACGGCCGTAGAGCAGGGCGATGTGACGGCCCTCCCGTGCAGCCAGTTCCCGCAGGTTCCGGATCTCATTTTCTCGATCGACAAGCCTGACCATGGTGATCCCTCTCGACAATCTAATTGTATATCATACAAGATATCTAACATATTAGTAGACTAATATATTAGATAATACTTTTAGCGACAAGATAATCCTGATCGAGACGCACGTAGATCACTGACCGATTTCAGCGGATTCACATTCGTGGGGAAGAGGCAGTGTTCCCGCCGGGGATGTACTCGGTGGTGGCCCGGGCGACGGGGTGGTTCTGAGACCCAGAGGCCGGCGAAAGAGCCGTCCGGTCAGCCGGCCTGTTCCTTAATCCCTTTGATGGCGACAAAGGCTCCCTTGCCGAATCCGTCCAGCATCATTCCCGGCGGCTGGCCGGGAATCAAAGCCTGCGTGACTTGCTCAACAGTAAAGCCGGAAGCATTGAGATACTCCAGCACCTCCCGTGCCGAGAAGAAGGTGGCCTGGCGATAGAATCTGCTCCGGTCTTTCCTGGCTGCGTACTGTCGGCCCAGTTCACCCTCCTTGTCGACGAAGCCCACAATGATGCACCCGCCCGGTTTCAATACGCGTAATGCCTCCCGGAAGGACACGAGAACATCATCCACAAAACAGATGGTCGTGACGATCAATACGAAATCGAATCTGCCATCTGGAAACGGCAACTCTTCGGCAACAGCGGAATAGACCTCGATTCCCAGCTTCCGAGCCTTGACCGCCATTTTCTCTGACGGTTCGACTCCGATTCCTATCTCGAGCGGGGCGGCGAATTTCCCGGAGCCGACCCCGACTTCCATACCTTCCGCCCCGCCGGGAGGAAGAAGACGGCGTATGGTTTCCAGCTCCGCTTCATACAGATCACGGTGCGTCTCGAACCACTCATCGTACTCATCGCTGTAGTTATCAAAAGGCTCGGTTCTCGGCATGTGTATCTCCGGGATGAAAGCCCATAGTTGTAGAATAGGTGTCATTCATGTCGATGGGAAGAGAATGCAACTGTCAAGATCAGCAATTCCCTGAGCTCCGGCGTCGATGAACGTAGTAAACCGCTTGTGCGTTCCATTGACGTGCATATCTGGAAACCGGAGCGTAGTCCCTGCGTTGACATCAGCCGGTATCAAAGATGATAATGAAGTCAGATCTGCGGCCGGGACCGGGAGAACGGGGGAACCGCCCAGAGCACGGCATGCCGGTCCGTACCCGAAGACAGCAGCAATCACCCGTCGGGTGAAAACGATGCGATAAAGCCCAAATATATGCTTACACTCCATTGAACCTCTTCGAGAATGATGAATAGGAGTGACACGTAGTTTGAGGCTGAGAGATAGTCTCGATTAAGCAAATAGAAAGGAGATATGTTGAATCACTGCTGTCCGGTTAAGCTCTTTGCCCACATCTGCAACTAACGACGAGACAACCAGATACAGCCATTTTCGCCTTTTTTCTATTTGAACTCCGTTCACCTCGTTTCCATCCTTCTGCCTCTATGGAGAAAGGATGGTCGTATGAACGAAGGACGGTTGATCTTTGCTCAGCTGATGGACCTTCTGCCACGTTACGAGTTCAGCAAGTGCGTTGATCGATATCGGGGCAACCATCGGGTACGATCCTTCACTTGCCGAGATCAATTTCTCTGCATGGCGTTCGCTCAACTCACTTACAGAGAGAGCCTGAGAGATATCGAAGCGTGTCTCCTTTCTCTGCAGGGGAAGCTGTACCACATGGGTATCCGTGGCAAGGTATCCAGAAGTACTTTGGCCGATGCCAACGAGAATCGAGACTGGCGTATCTATGCCGACTTCGCCCAGGTGCTCATCAATGAGGCCAGACAGCTCTATGCAGATGAGTCCTTCGGGGTTGATCTCGACGAAACGGTGTATGCCTTGGATGCCAGCACCATCGACCTCTGTCTCTCCCTCTTTCCCTGGGCACATTTCCGGAAAACAAAGGGGGCGATCAAGCTGCATACCCTGCTCGACCTGCGTGGCAGTATCCCAGTGTATATAAGGGTTTCCAACGGATTATTGCACGACGTCAACATCCTCGATGAGCTCATTCCTGAACCCGGTTCGATCTACATCATGGACCGTGGGTACGTTGACTTCAAACGTCTCTACACACTGCATCAACTGCTTGCGAGCTTCGTCATCCGGGCCAAGAAGAATCTGCAGTACCGCAGGATATACTCACGTAAGGTGGACAGATCCACCGGCCTGATCTGTGACCAGACCATCCGGCTCACGGGTTTCTACCCCTCCAAGGACTATCCCGATCATCTCAGGAGAATCCGTTACAGGGATCCAGAAACGGGTAAGAGGCTCACCTTCCTGACCAACAACTTCAACCTTCCCGCTCTCACCGTGGCCGACCTCTACCGCTGCCGTTGGCAGGTAGAACTCTTCTTCAAATGGATAAAGCAGCACCTGCGCATCAAGTCGTTCTACGGCACATCCATGAATGCGGTGAAGACCCAGATCTGGATCGCGATCTGTGTCTATGTGCTCGTTGCGATCCTCAAGAAGCGTTTGAAGGTGGACCGAGATCTCTACACTATTTTGCAGATATTGAGTATCGCTCTGTTTGAGAAAGTGCCCATCCTGCAAGCACTTACGAGTTCAGCCTACACATTCCAGGAGGGGCCAGATCCTAACCAGTTGCTACTCTTCGACTTATAACCGGACAGTAGTGATTGTACCTCCTAAATTAATGACGTAATAATCAACGAGTATTCCTGCTTCTGTACTCTAATGATCCTCCGATAGTAAACCGGAGTTGCGAAGGTTGTTTTGATATTTCGGCCAGCAACTTGTTGCGAGTGAGGAGAAATCAGCTTGGATTGCCCAAATTCCTCTCCACTCGATGGGCACAATCAACATGCTATTCGGATGAAGCGTGAGACCGGCACCAATGGGAAAATCATCAGCAACGTTCTGCTGGGTTTCGATGGTGCCTTCAACGGAAAGGGAATAGAGCATGCCACGTGTTGTACCGATATAGATTCTATTATCCGCTCCCAGCAGAGGTGCCCCATACATGGGCTCACCGATCGGCACCTGCCACGCAATGGTTCCATCAGATCGGATCGCGAAGAGATCCCCTGTGTGGTTTCCCACATAGACCGTTCCATCAGGACCTATGGCGGGGCTGGACCAGCAGAATTCGATATAGCCAGCGGACCAAAGCAGAAAACCTTCTGAACTGATAGCATAAAAGGAATCATAGCATGCACCGGTGAAGACGGTTCCGTCACTGCCAAGCGCAAGTGAAGTGAGAATTGCGCCTATGAACTGCTTTTCCCATTGAAGAGTACCAGAGGCATTGACCTTTCGGAGTCTGCCGCGACCATCTCCAAAATATATCATGTTCTCAGCATCGATCGCTGGTGGTGTCTCTACATGGGTGCCTGCAGGATATTCCCAGAGGAGGATTCCTTCCTTCGTCAGCGCATAGAGGGTGGAATCACCACCAACATATATGATTCCATTCGCATCGATGGCCGGTCCCGGGCGTCCCCCCTGCATTGGGTACTGCCATTTACATTCACCACTCGGTGTGAGGGCAAAAAGTTGTCCCTTATATGGAAGAGCATAGACAGTTGAGTCTGGACCAACGGCTATTGAAGCCCGGATTTCATTGTCGGTCGGGAATACCCATTTCTCCTCACCCTCAGGT
>CAYSYY010000129.1:0-8722 GCA_964435265.1 uncultured Gemmatimonadota bacterium | reverse complement strand
TCGAAAGCCCACGAGACCGCGATCAGGGCCACCCCGAAGCCGGTCAGCAGATCCGACCCGCTCAGACCGGTCGGATTCAGGGCCCACGCGACCGGTTCGGCCCGGCCGAGAGTGAGCCCCACGATGCCCAGCAGCACCAGGGTCCCGATCTTGATCACCGTCAGCACGTTCTGCAGGACCGCCCCCGGTCGTACCCCCCGGTAGTTGTACGCCGTCAGGATGACGATCAGCCCCACCGCCGCGAGCTGACCGGCCGAGATCGACCACCCCCCTGCCCCGCCGGAAGGACCGGGGAGGATCGTGAAGAGGGTGCGCTCCGGTGAGAGGGCGGGTACGAAACGCCCCGCATACTCGGCGAAGGCCACCGCCAGGGCGGCCACCGAACCGGTCATGGTGACCAGGAAGAGCATCCAGCCGAAGAGGAAGCCGGCCAGGCCGCCCCAGGCTTCGCGCAGGAAGACGTAGAGCCCGCCGGCCTCGGGCAGGAGCGCCCCCAGCTCGGCGCAGGTCAGCGCTCCGGCCAGGGTCAGCAATCCCCCCACCAGCCAGGCCGCCATGATCAGCGGCACCGAGGGCAGACTCCCGGCCATGATCCCGGTGGTGAGGTAGATCCCCGAGCCGATCACCAGCCCCACCATCATCATGACCGTATCGAAGGGACCGAGCCGGCGCTGCAGAGCTCCGGGATATGGTTCGTGAGCCGGCTTCATGAAAGATCAGGCGTCACCGGCGGGCGTTGCGGGGCACCCAGTTCTCGAGGAAGCCTTCGCGATCGGGATCCTCAAGCAGGGCGTCTCCGGCCAGCAGGGCCCGGAAGAGGGCCCGCAGGTGATCATCGGGGAAAGTGCCGATCAGCAGGCGATTGTTCACGATCATGGTCGGGGTCGAGCGGATCCCGTACTCCCACCGCTCGTGATTCTTCGGGTACTCTTTGCCCGTCTCGATGATGCGTCGCACGAACTCCCGGGTGCCGAGATCGGTCAGAGCATCCTCGACCCCGAAGCGGCGGGCCAGCTCGGCCCGCCAGGCGGGATCGCGGGCCTCCTGCGGGTGGGTGAAGATCTCCCGCCCGATGGCCTCGAACTGATCGGGATCGTGGAAGGCGATCCGGGCCAGCTCACAGGCCCCCGGATGCAGGTCCTTGGCCACCACGTCGTTACACGCGGCTTCGAGCGGAAAGAACTGGCAGACGACATTCATCTGCTCCCCGAATTCGGGCCGGAGACGTTCCAGCTGGTGGTAGAGATAGACGCAGTCGGGGCAGAGGAAATCGATCCAGGCCACGATCCGGATCGGAGCATCGGAAAACAGTTCGGTCGATGTGACCATCCGGCAGGGTGAGAGGAAGCCGGGGATACGGACAGAGGACAGACCGAAGACATCGTGCACGAAGTGGATCGCCTCGCCACTCACCCCGGCCGGTTCCCGCTCCCGGTCGGGGAGTACCGCGACCGCGATGATCCCGACCACCAGACCGGCCAGGAAGCCGGGGATGAGGTATCGCCGGACAGGTGCGCTCGCCATGGATCGTGACATGTTCGCGCCTACTTCCTTATGAAGAGCCAGACCCAGCCGAAGTACTCGAACTCGGACCGGTATTTCCTGTAGATCTCACTCAAGTGTTCCATCTCCCGCTCATACCGGGCGTAGTCCGGAACCGCCTCGTAGGCGGCCTGGACCCGCTCCCGATAGAGCGGTCTGTCCTCATCCGTGAGATCGGCATACTGCTCGACCCCGAAGCTTGCCAGAACCTCCTGTATGGCCTCCTGGAACTTCGGATTGAATTCCGTCGAGAGGGCGCGCATGAGGTCACGGACACTGTCACGCTCGGCGACCTGTGCCGGGGTGAGGGTGGGATCCTCTTTCGTCTCGGAGCCGAACACCCCCATCAGCAGGTCATCCCGGCCGTCACCGTTCCAGTCGGTGACGGCGATCTTGGCCCGATAACCGAGATCGCTCTCGAACGGGTAGTCCGCGTCATCGTCGGTGAAGGTCGTGCTCACCGGCACCAGGACGATCGGATCGGCCAGGACCGGCCGCCCCGCTCCGGCCGTGTTCCGGAACAGGAGCACGCTCCCGTCTCCACACCCCAGCAGCAGATCGTGGTTGCCGTCACCGTCCCAGTCGGTCACGCACGGGCCGGCGTCGCCGGCGCCCGTTTCGATCGGTTCCGATCCGATCATCACCTGCTCGGCCGGCCGGTACGCCGGGCCGTCGTCGCCGCCCGCATTGGGGATGAAGAAGACAAAACCGTCGATCGTGCCCACCAGCAGGTCGCGGTCGCCGTCCCGGTCCCAGTCGACGGCGAAGGGTACCGAGGCCTCCCCGATATTGATGGTATCCCCGCCGGCATAGGTGAGGACCTCCCGAGCGGCGAAAGTGCCGTCACCACGCCCCGGGAAGAGGTACAGCTCGCCGGGGTAGCCGCCGGAGATGATGTCCCGGTGTCCGTCGCCGTTCAGGTCCACGAACTGTGGACTGAAGCCGATGCATCACGATGCCGGTATGGTGCCGTCGGCCCCGCCCGCCTGGAAATAGGAGAAACCGTCGAAGCGGGGATGGCGGCGGGTGCCGGTGTTGAGATAGATCCGGAGCTTGCCGTCCCCGAACTGGCCGATGAGCAGATCGTTGAGGCCGTCGCCGTTGAAGTCGGTGACAAACGGCGCGGCGTGCCCGATCTCGACATCGATCGGCTCACCCCCCGCCGTGATCTTGAAGGGTGCCTCCAGCTCGGAGCCGGTCTGGATCTGCAGCGCGATGAAGAGACCGGTCGCCGTGAGCGCCGCTTTCGCTGGTCCGATCACCACCTACCTCCTCGTTCTCGGGATATCCGATGCCGGTTCGGAGTCTACCACAGAATCCCGGCGTCGGAAATCCGATCACTTGGAGCACGAAATTTCGCGAGACAACAGGTCCGCCACACCACACGTCGTCAATGAGAGCGCCCTCCGGTCGAACCGGATGGGAGAGGAGTCAGCGTGGGGGAACCGCTCACCGGGGTGTAACTTTGTATCCGGCCGCGCGTATCTAATAAACAAGTCATATAAACTGTTTATACAAAGGAACGCGCCGATGGGAACGGTCACGCCGGGCAGCCTGTACGGAACCCTGGAACTGCTGATCCTGAAGACCCTGAGCGACGGTGCCTCAAGGCACGGGCTGGCCATCGCGAAGGAGATCGGCCTGCTCTCCCGGGAGGTGCTCCAGATCGAGGAAGGTGCTCTCTACCCGGCCCTGCGCCGCCTCCACAGCCGCGGGTTCATCGCCGACGAGTGGCGCATTTCGGAGAAGCGGCGCAGGGCCCGCTTCTACACGGTCACGCCGAAGGGGAAGAAGGCGCTGGAAGCGGAGCTGGGGCAATGGATCGCCAATACCAGCGCTGTCCTGCAGGTCCTCGATGTGGCCTGGGACGATCTGCAATGAGCGCGGCGGAAGGCATGAGCGGCGGCGGAAGAGGCAGCGGCAGCGATAGTGTCGGCGGCAGCAGCGGCGGTAGCGTTACCGGCGCTTTCTGGAAGCGGCTGTTCAGGCTCGATTTCTCGGGCCGCCACCTCGAATCGGGCATGGACGACGAACTCTCCTATCATATCGATGAGCGCATCAGCGAACTCAGGGAGGCCGGCATGACTGAACCGGAAGCGAGCCGTGAGGCGCATCGCCGTTTCGGAAATCTGGAAGGGATCCGCAATGAGTACCGGCGGATCGAGCACCGTGACCTGGAGGAGCGGGCCCGCCGTGAGACCCTGCATTCGATCGTCCAGGATATCCGCTTCGCCCTGCGTTCCTTCGCGCGCTCCCCCGCCTTCGCGGTGGTGGCGATCCTGACCCTGGCCATCGGGATCGGGGGGACCACCGCCATTTTCAGCATCGTCAACGGCGTGCTTCTGCGCCCCCTGCCCTACGCCGAACCCGATCGGCTGGTGGTGGTCTGGGAGAGTGCCCCGCAGATGGGCTACCCGAAGATGCCGTTTTCCGAACTCAACTTTCTCGACTATCGGGAGCAGAGCCGGACGCTCGACCTGGTGGCCGGGATCGGATTCAATTCCTTCGACATCATCGGAGTCGGCGATCCGAAACGGGTACAGGGCAACCTGGTCACCCCCGACCTATTCCCCATGCTCGGCGTCGATGCGATGCTGGGCCGGGTCTTCGGGGAAGCGGACGCCCGGGTCGGGGCCGAACCGGTGGTGCTGCTGCGATACAGCTGGTGGCGGGACGACTTCGGTTCCGATCCGGAAGTGATCGGCACCTCCATCCAGATCAACGGTGCGCCGTACACCGTCATCGGCGTCATGCCGGAGTCCTTCTCCTTCCCCCCGCCGATCACCTTCCTGGGGCAGATGCTGAACATCGAGCCCCGGATCTGGATGCCCTACATCATCAATCCCGAGCAGAGCAACCGGAGTCAGCACGGCATGTTCGTGGTCGGCAGGAGAGCCGACGGGGTCGGACTCGAGCAGGTCAACGAAGAGGTCGCCGCCATCGCCGCCGGGCTGGCCGAAGAGTATCCCGATCTGAACCAGGGCGTCTCGGCCCTGGTCGAACGGATGCACCGGCAGAGTGTCGAGCAGATCCGTGCCGCCCTCTGGATCCTGCTGGGAGCGGTCGCCTTCGTCCTGTTGATCGCCTGCGCCAACGTCGCCAACCTGCTCCTGGCCCGGGCCGGTTCCCGGCGCCGCGAGATCGCCATCCGCATGTCGGTCGGAGCCGGGAGAGGCCGGCTGATACGCCAGCTCATGGTCGAGAGCCTGGTCCTGGCGGTCGTCGGAGGCGGTCTGGGACTGCGTGTCGCGGGCTGGGGCGCCCGGGGACTGTTGCAGATCAATCCGATCGACCTGCCGGCTATGTTCCAGCCCCGTCTCGATCCGCGGGTCCTGCTCTTCTCGATCGGGGTGACCCTGCTGACCGGCGTGATCTTCGGTCTCACCCCCGCCTGGCAGGCCGCCCGCAGCGACCTGCGGGCTCTCATTCGGGAGGGCGGTCGGACCACCGACGGTCCGGGACGGTACCGCACCCGGCAGTTCCTGGTGGTGCTCGAAACAGCCTTCACCCTCGTCCTGCTGACCGGCACGGGGCTCATGCTGCGCAGCTTCATCTCGCTCCGGACCACCGATCCCGGCTTCGCCGCCGATAGAGTGCTCTCCATCCCCATCGCCCTGCCCGAACAGCGTTATCCCGAAGCCGCCCGGCAGCTCGACTTCTTCACTTCCATGGCCGAGCGGTTCCGCAGCGTCCCCGGCGTTGAAGAGGCGGCTTTCGCGACCACCCGCCCTTTCTCGTTCGATATCAGCGGACGGTCCTACCGGGTGGATGGGGAATCACCCCCCGAACCGGGAACAGCCCGGATCGCCTTCAACCGGATCGTGTCGCGGGAATATCTGGCCACCCTGGATGTATCCCTCTCGACGGGACGTTTCTTCGATGAGACCGACACCCCCGATTCAGAACAGGTCGTGGTGGTGAACGAGGCTTTCGTCCGGCAGCATGCCGGGATCGACGATCTGCTCGGACGTCAGCTCACGGCCGGCGATTTCAATGCCGAGGATCCCCCGTGGTTCCGGATCGTCGGGATCATCCCCGACCTGCACACCATGGCCCTGGACAAGCCCGACGATCCCGCCGTCTACTTCCCCTTCCCCCAGCTGCCCAACGGGTACGCGTACCTGCTGGTCCGCACCAGCGGCGATCCCGAGCCGCTCCTGCCGACCCTGCAGCGCCTGATATGGGACACTGACGGCGGCCTCGTCATCGACGGCCCCGGACCCATCTCCGACGATATCCGCACCTCCCTGCAGCAATCCCGGTTCTCGACCGTCCTCTTCACCGTCTTCGGGATCGTGGCGCTGGTGCTGGCCGCGATCGGGCTCTACGGAGTGGTCGCCTATGCGGTGGGGCAGATGAGCCGTGAGATCGGCATCCGGATCGCCTTGGGCGCCCTTCCGACCGCCGTCCTCACTCAGGTCCTGAAACAGGGGCTGGCCCTGTCGGGGCTGGGGATCGCGATCGGCCTGGCGGGAGCGCTCTTCCTCACCCGCTTCCGTTTCATTCAGAGCTCCCTGGTCGGCGTTAGCCCGACCGATCTCGTATCATTCGCCGCCGCGATCGTGATCCTGGCCGCGGTCTCGGCCGCGGCGACCCTGATCCCCGCCCGCCGGGCGGTCCGGATCGATCCGGTGCGGGTACTGAACGCGCAGTAGGTCAGAAGCGTCGTGTCCGCTCTTTCCCGAACAGCACCCGCCGGGTCAGATCGCCGACGTCGTCGACCAGGGAATACGCGACCGGGGTGAGCACCAGAGTCAGGAAGGTGGCGAAGGAGAGCCCGGCGATCACGGCGAGCGCCATCGGGCCCCACCAGGCCGCCTGCTCGCCGCCCCAGTAGAGGTTCGGTGCGAAGCGGGAGAAGAGACCGAAGAAATCGATGTTCAGACCGATCGCCAGGGGGATGAGCCCCAGCACGGTGGTGACGGCGGTGAGGATGACCGGCCGGAACCGGGTCAGGCCGCCCCGTACGAGCGCTTCGCGGCGCTCCACCCCATCGCGGGTGCGCAGCACTTCGATGTAGTCGATCAGCACGATCCCGTTGTTCACCACGATCCCGGCCAGGCTGATGATCCCCACCCCGGTCATGATGATCCCGAAAGGCATCCGGAAGACGATTAGCCCCAGCAGCACGCCGACGATGGAGAGGACCACGTTGGAGAGCACCAGCAGGGGTTTCGAGATCGAGTTGAACTGGCTGATCAGGATGAAGGCGATCAGGAACAGAGCGATCAGGAAAGCCCGGCTCAGGAAGTCCCGGGCTTCGTCCTGGAACTCGTTCTGGCCGGCGTAGCTCAGGGCATACCCGGCCGGCAGCGACTGCCGGAATGGTTCCAGCACCTGCCGGACCTCGCCGAGGACAGTATTGGCCTGGAAGCCGCTGCGCACGTCGCTCGAGATCGTCACCACCCGGTCCTGATCCTTGCGGTTGATGCTGCCGTATCCCTCCCCCACCCGCCACTGCGCGACCGAGGAGAGGGGCACAGCGGTGCCGTCGGCCATGACGGTCAGGTCGTAGAGGGCATTGAGATCACGGCGGTACTCTTCGGCCAGGCGGACGATGACGTCGTACTCCTCTTCGCCGTCGCGGAAGGTGCTCGCCTCGACACCGTTGATGGCGTTGCGCACTTCGAAACCGACCCGGTTGGTGTTCAGACCGAAGAGGGCGGCGCGTTCGCGGTCCACCTCGACCACCAGTTCGGGGCGTCCGGCCGAGAGGTCGCTTTCCAGGCCGTCGAGCTTGCGTCCCAGCGGCGAGTTCTCGAGCCGCTCGATCACCTCTTCGCCCATGGCCTTGAGCACGGCGGCGTCGGGGCCGCTGATCTCGATCACCACCGGCAGACCGGTCGGCGGCCCCATATTCGGCTTCTCGACGCTGACCTCGCCCCCCGCCAGATTGAGGCCGATCTCGCTGCGCATCGCCTCCAGGGTCTCGAAGGCATCCCGCTGCCGGTCCTCGAAATCCACCAGGCTGACGGCCACGGTGGCCAGGTGTTCGGAGGATCCGCCTCCGAATCCGCCCTGCTGCTGCCCCACGGTGGCCACGACCGATTCGAAGTCGATCCGGCCGGGCAGTTCGCCGACTTCGGCTTCGACCCGCCGTATGAGCCGGTCGGTGAAATCCACCCGTGAACCGATCGGGGCTTCGAGCTGCACGTAGAGCTGGTCGGGCGGAACCTTCTCGGGGAAGAACTCCACTCCGCTCGAAAACATCCCGAAGAGGACGAAACTGAGGATGAAGACTCCGCCGGTGGCTCCCACCACCGTCCAGCGGTGCCCCAGCGCCCAGCGGAGCTGCCGTTCGTAGACCCGCTGCATCCAGGGCAGGGTGCGGTCGAGGAAGAGCCGGGTCACGGGTGCGAAGACGAACCGGTAGAGCAGCCAGAGGAGCGCGCCGGTGCCGGCCAGGAGCAGACCGGTGAGCGCGTTCGTCCCGGCCACCGCCAGCAGCACCAGAGCGCCCGCGCCGATCACGAGCAGACGCATCCCGCGCGTCATCCGCCGCCGGGGGGCGTCCTCGAGCCGCATGAAGAGCGAAGCCAGGGTGGGATTGATGACCAGGGCCACGAAGAGCGAGGAGCTCAGGGTGATGATGAGGGTTTTCGGCAGGTAGCCCATGAACTCACCGACGATACCCGGCCAGAAGGCCAGCGGCAGGAAGGCCGCCAGGGTGGTCGCGGTGGCTGCGATCACCGGCAGGGCGACTTCACCGGCCGCCTTGCGGGCGGCCAGCCGGCGCTCGAAACCCTCCTCCATGTAGCGATAGATGTTCTCCACGATCACGATGGCGTTGTCCACCAGCATGCCCAGAGCCAGGATCAGGCTGAAGAGCACGATCATGTTCATCGTCATCCCCGTGAGGTCCATGACGATGAAGGAGAGCAGCATCGAGAGCGGGATCGCCAGGCCCACGAAGAGGGCGTTGCGGACTCCCAGGAAGAAGAGCAGCACCGCCACGACCAGGATGAGCCCCGAGATGATGCTGTTCTCCAGGTTCGCGACCATATCCTCGATGTAGGTGGATTGGTCCGAGGTGACCGTCACGCGGGTCGAGGGGGGGAAGGTCGGCCGCAGCTCTTCGATGGCCGCTTTCACCGCCCGCGCCGTCTCGATGATGTTCTCCCCCACCCGCTTGCTCACGCTCAGGGTCACCACCGGGGTGCCGTCCATGCGGGCGTAGGAA
>CAYSYY010000128.1:0-8769 GCA_964435265.1 uncultured Gemmatimonadota bacterium | reverse complement strand
CTCGGCCGAAAGCGGGTGCTCCCGCCCTACCCCGTCGAGACGGGCGATCAGGATCCGGGTGGTCCCGGGAACCTCGAAACCGGCCGACCGGGCGATCCCGGCCGCCGGCTGGCCCACCACCAGCGCGTTCATGACCCCCTTCTCGGAGTTCCAGGCGATCGCCCCGACCTGCTCGATCTCTCCGGGGGAAAGGAACCGGGCTCCCTGACGTTCGAACTCGGCGATGACGGCTGCAGCGACCGCCTCTTTCACCACCACCGCCTGCTCGCTCGCACAGACCGAGCCGTTGTCGAAGAGCTTCGACTCCAGGATGCTCTGCACCGCGAAGGGGATGTCGGCCGAGGCCCCGATGTAGACCGGGACGTTCCCCGGCCCCACACCGAGGACCGGCCGGCCCGACTGCTGGGCCCGGCGGACCAGGCGGTCGGTGCCGGTGGCCAGGATGAGGGCCACCCGGCGATCCTGCATGACCGTCTCAATGGTCTCCTGAGAGGCCTTGTCGAGCCACTGGATCACCGCCTCGGGGGCGCCCGCTGAGCGGGCCGCTTCGAGGCAGATCCCGGCGGCGGCGATGGTGCTGCGCCGGGCTGCCTGGGGGGGACTGAAGATGAGGGGATTGCGGGTCTTGGCCGCTACCAGGGCCTTGAAGATGGTGGTGGAGGTGGGATTGGTGACCGGGATGTAGGCGAAGATCGGCCCGATCGGCTGCGCGAGTTCGATGATCCCGCTGCGGAGATCGACCGAGACCACCCCGACCGTGCGTTCGTCGCGGATGTCGTTGTAGACCAGCTGGGTGGCGATGACGTTCTTGATGACCTTGTGCTCCCACACCCCGATCCCGGTCTCCTCGTGCGCCATCTTCGCCAGTTCCACCCGGGCGTCGAGCGCCCGCAGGTAGATCTCCCGGACGACGGCATCGGTCCCTTTCTGGTCGAAGGTGCGGAATTCGGCGGCTGCGCCCACCGCCCGTTCGAGGATATCGTGCGCCCGCGTCATGGTTCCCCCCGCCGGAACGACCGGGCCGGCATCATACCCCGTCCGTCTCGAGCTGGATCCGGGCATCGATGGCCACCGCCCCCTCGGCGTAGGCCACCAGCGGATTGATATCCATCTCGGCGATCCGGTCGTGGCGCTCGGCCAGCTGGGCGAGCCGGAGGATGGCATCGGCCAGGGCCTCGAGATCGCGCGGAGCTTCGCCGCGCACTCCCGCCAGCAGGGGGAACATCCGGACACCCCGGACCATCTCGCGGGCATCGGTGTCCAGGAGCGGGCAGAGGCGCAGCACGACGTCTTTCATGACCTCGACGTAGACGCCGCCCAGGCCGAACATGACCATCGGTCCCACCCCGGGGATGCGGGTGATGCCGACGATCGTCTCCCGCCCCGTCGCGGCCATCTTCTGCACCACCACGCCGTCCACGACGTCGGCGTGGACGGCCACCCGGCCGAGCATCTCGGTCACCGCCGCCTCGACCGCGGCGGCGTTCTCCAGCCCCAGGGCCACGCCGCCGACATCGGTCTTATGCACGATCCGCGGGCTTACGATCTTCATGGCCACCCCGAAGCCGAGGTCGGCCGCCGCGACCGCTGCCCGGGCCGCGAAGTCGTCACCGGACTCGACGTAGGCCCAGGGCAGGACCTCGATCCCGTACGCCTCGAGCACGCGCAGAGCGTCGGGTTCGCTGAGCTTGCCCTCCCCGCGGGCGAGGGAGGCCGCGATTATATCAGCGACCGCCCCGTCGTCGGTCGCAAAGGCGGCCGGCTTCCCCGTCGGGCGGGCGCGCTGGCCGGTGTGGTGCCACATCTCGCCCAGAGCCCGGGCGGCC
Organism: uncultured Gemmatimonadota bacterium; assembly: GCA_964435265.1. GTDB lineage: Bacteria > Blakebacterota > Blakebacteria > Blakebacterales > Blakebacteraceae > CAYSYY01. The sequence goes on along the minus strand of CAYSYY010000128.1, from coordinate 6,943 downwards.
GATTCGGGGAAGATGTAGCCCGGCACTCCGGCCTCGTGGAGCTGGGCCATCCCCGCCGGGAGGCCGCGCTGGCCCATCAGCACGGCCAGCATCGGCTTCTCGGCGTACTTGGCGTTGACCCGTACGATCGCCGCCGCGATGTCCTCGGTATGTATACCCAGGGGCGGCACGAAGGCGGCGATGGTGGCGTCCACCCCGGGATCGGCCACCACGCAGCTAAGGGCGTACTCGTAGACGTCGGCGGTGGCGCTGGCGATCAGATCCACCGGGTTGCGTACGCTGGCCTCCTCGGGCAGCCGGGAGCGCAGCTTGGCCCGGGTGCCTTCGGACAGGTCCGCCACCTCCAGGCCGTTGGCCTCGCAGGCATCGGCGATGATGATCCCGGGTCCGCCGGCGTTGGTGACGATGGCCACCCGGTTCCCGGCCGGCAGGGGCAGGTTCGAGAAGGCCATGGCGTAGTCGAAGAGCTCATTGACCGACTGCGTCCGCTTGGCCCCGGCCTGGGCGATCAGGGCGTCGGTGGCCAGCTCGGTCTGGGCCAGGGCGCCGGTGTGCGAGGCGGCCGCCCGCTGTCCCGCTCCGGTGCGCCCCGATTTCACGATGAAGACCGGCTTCTCCCGGGTCAGCCCCCGGCAGATCGCGACGAAGCGGGCGGGATCATCCAGGCTCTCGAGGTACATCAGGATCACCCGGGTGCTGGGATCGTCGCGCCAGTAGGCCAGCAGATCGTTGGCGTCCACGTCGGCCTTGTTCCCCGAGGAGACGAACATGGAGAGTCCGATCCCGAGGCTGGCGGCGTAGTCGAGGATGCTCACTCCCATGGCCCCCGACTGGCTGATGAAACCTACCGGACCGGCCGGCGGCATGGTCGGGGCGAAGGTGGCGTTCATCTGCACTTCGGCGTGGGTGTTGGTCACCCCCAGGCAGTTGGGTCCGACCATGCGGATGCCGGTTCCCGCCAGAACCGCCATGAGCTCCTCCTCCCGCTCCACCCCCTTGCCGCCGATCTCCCGGAAACCGGCCGAGATCACCACCAGCCCCTTCACCGCCGCCTCGACACACTCCCGCACCACCTGCACGACCAGGTCGGCCGGTACCGACACCACGGCCAGGTCGACTTTTCCGGGCACCTCCCCGATCGCGGGATAGGCGCGGATCGAATGTACCGATGCCGCGGCGGGATTCACCGGATAGACCGGCCCGGTGAAGCCGTGTTCGATCAGGTTGTGGACGATCTGCCAGCCGATCGAATCGGGCCGGCGCGAGGCGCCGATCACGGCGATCGAGCGCGGTCTCAGGATGGGATCGAGATCAGCCATGGATTCCCCCTCAGGGAGACATGCCGGCAGCCCGGCAGGCCGCCTCCCATTGATCAGCCAGCTCCAGTCGCCCGACCCATTTCCGGAGATAGTCACGGTCGAGTTCACCCGCACGGATCCGGAGGATCCCCGCCGCATCGTCGATCTGGCGCTGCGATCCTCCGAGCCTGGCCCATTCGAGTTTGGCGAGCAGGACATCCTCTGCCGTCGCGATGAAGAGGGTACGACCGTGGAACTCGATGGTTTCCCGCCGGTCGAATTCCTGCCGGCTGAACGGGCGGGATTTCCGTATGATCAGATCGATCTTCCATCCGGTGGCGAGGTCGATGAGGTTGAAGGAGCCCTCCTGCCGACGGGCGTCCAGAGCAGCCTCTTCGTCAACATGGTACTGATCATCCGGCAGCAGCCCGACGAAGGCACGGAGCTGCTCGATGGTCGGTGCGATGACGATGTCGATATCCTGTGTCGCTCTGGGGGTGCCATGGTAGGAGCTGGCGAAGGAACCCGTCAGCATGTACGGGATATCGGCCCGATCCAGGGCACCGAACACGCGGATGAATACTTCTTCGGTCGTCATTGGAGAGGCACCGGTAACGGGGCGGGGAGAAAGGCATAGCGCAGGAGTTCCCGCTTCAGTTCCCGATCCGACCAATCCGGGTGCTGATGCCGCAGACGCGTGAGCACCAGGTCTCGAGTCGCTGCGCTCATCTCCAGCGCCAGCGCCAGACGCTCGGATCCGGTCAGCCTTCGATGGATCCGCACCTGAAGTTCCGCTGCGGCGGTGTCTGTGTCTTTCACGGTATCCTCCGCCGGTCGATCCGCCCTCCGGGCGCGGTTCGGTGAGCGGGCTCATCATATCCCGGCCCGGTGGACGGCCGCAACGCGTCGCCGGTCATCCCCGCCGGCACGAAGACGAGCGTCCAGGCGTGAGCGCAGGGCGGCGACGAGCGCACCGCCCGCGGCACGGTGACCACGACCTCGCCGTCGTTCCCTCCGCCGCCGCCTGCTCCGCCGCCGCTCCCTTCTCCTCCCGGCGCCGCTCCCTCCAGCCGCCAGCGCAGCGGACGGTCCACCCCGAGCATGCGCACCTCCGAACCCGGCTCGGGACGCAGGGCCGAGAAGCGGATCTCCTCCGGCGGCGCCTCTTCCCCCTCCGCGGCCAGGTAGATGGCATGCACCCGCTCCCCGGGGAGCCGGGTGAAGCAGACGTTCCCTTCCTTGTACGGCGGTACCGCCCGGGTTCCGTAGATGGCCGGGGAGTTCACCTGCATCCAGTCGCCGATCTCGCGCAGGCGCTCCAGCGCGGTCGGGGGGAGTTCGCCCTCGGGAGAGGGCCCGACATTGAGCAGGAGGTTACCCCCCTTGGCCACGATATCAATGAGCAGGTGGATGAGCTGCCGGGTCGGCTTGTAGGTGTCGTCGGCGTTGTACGACCACTGGTTGGCCATGGTCATGCACGTCTCCCAGACGTAGGGAGGCGCCTCGGCCGGTACCTGCTGCTCGGGCGTGCGGTAGTTCTCGTAGCGGCCGTGCACGGTGCGGTCGACGACGATGAGCCCCGGCTGGTGACGGCGGGCCATGGCCGCGATCCGGGGCATGTCGATGTCCTGATCCTGCGGCTGCCGCCCCGCCCAGTCACGGCTCTCTCCTGTCAGGGTCTCGATCGGGCGCACCCAGCCGCCGTCGAGCCAGAGGATGTCGACCGGACCGTACCCGGTCATGAGTTCCTCGATCTGGCCGTAGGTGAAGTCGCAGAAACGCTGCCAGCGCTCGGGGTAGCGCTCGATCGAGTAGTTCACATTGCGGTCGGGGGTGGCCCACTCCGGGGCCCAGTAGCCCTCGCAGTGCCAGTCGGCTTTGGAGAAATAGGCGCCGGTCCCGAAGCCGCGGGCGCGGAAGGCCGTGAAGATCTCCCGGGTGACGTTGGCCCGGGGGCGACGGGAGAAGGGAGTGGCCGGATCGGTGATGTCGTAGTCGGTGAGCGCGGAGTCGAACATGCAGAAGCCGTCGTGGTGCTTGGTGGTGAAGACCACATAGCGCATGCCGGCGTACGCCGCTGCTTCGGCCCAGGCGTCAGGATCGAAGCGGACCGGATCGAAGGTCGTCTGGAGCCGCTCGTACTCCCGCGTGTATTCGCAGTAATCGCGGATGTGACGCCGGATCCAGGAACGGTCCTCGGAGCAGAGCGTCCACGACTCCACCACCCCCCACTGGCTGTAGGGGCCCCAGTGCATCATGAAGCCGAACTTCCAGTCCTGCCACTGCTCCAGCTTCTGCCCGACCAGGGGATCGGTCTCCCGCTCGTCGGGATCGTACTCCTGCCCCCTCACGACGCCCGCGGCCGGAAGGAGGAGAACGGGGATGAGGAGGAAAAGGAGGAAAAAAAATCGGCGTTCCGGAACGAGGGGCATGGTTACCTCACTGGATCGGGGTCGGTCGACTGCCGCCATGGTACCGGACCGGCCCCGGCGGGCGAAAGGGTCTTACCGGAGAGGACCGGCTCAGAACCGGTGCGGACATCCGGAGGGAGGATCGGGTGGGACCGAAGGTCCTTTCACCGGCGGGGGTATTGAGGTAGAACCGCTTCGGCCGCTCACCGTGTCCCCTTTTCGCCTCCGGAGGTCAGCCGTGCCGATCGCCCGCCGCGCCCTCGACGCTCTCGTCCTGACTCTTCTCGCCTCCGTCCTCGCCCTGCCCGCCTGCAGCTCGCGACCACGGTTAGGCCCCGAGCACGGGTCCCTGGTCATCGTCGGTGGCGGCCGGGTCGGGCCGGAGATCTGGAACCGCTTCATCGAACTGGCGGGGGGCAGAGAGGAAGCCCGGATCGTGGTGGTGCCCACCGCCGGCGGACGTGAGGAGTACGACGAGGCCCAGGTCGTCGGATCCTGGATCGAGGACCGGGGGGTGACGCACGTGCGGATGCTGCACACCACCGATCCGCAGGTGGCCGACACCGACGCGTTCGTAGAGCCGCTGCGCGAAGCCACCGGGGTGTGGTTCAACGGCGGCCGGCAGTGGCACCTGACCGACGCCTATCTGAACACCCTCACCTGTGAGGAGTTCCACAATGTGCTCGAGCGCGGCGGGGTCATCGGCGGCTCTTCGGCCGGAGCCACCATCCAGGGCACATACCTGGTACGGGGCGCCCCGGAGGGGAACACCATCATGATGAGCCCCGGGCACGAGGTCGCCTTCGACTTCCTCCGGGGCAGCGCCATCGACCAGCATATCGACACCCGCGGCCGGTGGACCCACCTGTATGAAGTGATCCGGGCCCATCCCGATCTGCTGGGGATCGGCATCTCCGAAAGCACCGCGCTGGTGGTGCAGGCTGACCGCTTCGAAGTGATCGGCGTCGGCCGGGTCGCCATCCACGACGCCCGACGCACCTTCGCCTACGGCGACACCGTCCACTACCTCACCCTCGATCCCGGCGACTGGTTCGACCTGCGCGCCCGGCGCGAGATCGAACCGCCGGTTGCAGGGGAGCGCTGATCCGGCCGGACATCCGAATCCAGGTGTCTCCCCTGCCTTCCCCGTAAACTGCCGCCGGACGGCTTCCCCGTGGTGACCCGCTTTCCCCTGTTGTTACCTTTCCTGCCCGATCCTTATCGCCCGCCGCTGGGGGGTATCCGGGGCACCCGCCGGAGTGATGCGCTTTTTACCTGAAACTTATCATTCGATCCATGCGTTCACAATGTAGGCAATCAAGGAGGGATCATGGGCAACGCATCGATCATCGGTGAATTCGAGCAGATGGTTCTGCTGGCGGTCCTGCGCATCGGCGAGCGGGCGCACGCCGCGCTGATACGCTCCGAGATCGCAGAAGCCACCGGCCGCGAGGTCTCGCGCGGGGCGGTCTACACCACCCTGGACCGGCTCGAGAACAAGGGCCTGCTGGGTTCGTGGATGGGCGAACCGCGCCCGGTGCGCAGCGGCCGGGCCCGGCGTTACTACACCGTAGAACCGGAGGGTATCGAAGCCCTCAACGAGGCCCGGGCCGCCCTCGACCGGCTCTGGGCCGGCCTGGAACCGGCCCTCGGGGACCTGCCGGCGGAACCGGGAGTATGAGCGTGGTCGATCAGCCGGAAGGTCGGCCCGACCCGGGCACCCCGCCGCGGGAGTCCCGGACACTCCGGGCACCCCGGGAATCCCTGGCACCGCAGCTGCCCCGGCTGTCCCGGCGGCTGCTCCGGATCGTCCTCCCCCGCCGGGAGCGCGACCGGGTCGAGACCGATCTGGCGGAGGAGTACCTCACCGAAGTGCTCCCCCGCCTCGAGACCCGGGCCGGCCGGCGCTGGCTCGCCCGCGAGGCCTCCTCGCTGGCGGGCTCCTACCTCTGGCACACGGTGCTCCTGGGCCGGCCTCGTGAGGCTTCGATCGTGCTCGCCGCCCGCCGGTTCAGACGGCGTCTGGCCGGCTATGCCACCTTCAGGGAACGGAGCGGACGGATGGAATCGATCTGGCAGGATATCCGATTCAGCGCGCGTTCACTTCTGCGGCGGCCTGGCTTCACCGCCACCGCCATTGTCACTCTCGCCATCGGGATCGGCGCCAATGTGGCCATCTTCACCCTGCTTCATGCCTTTCTCCTCAATCCTCTCCCTTTCCGCGATCCCGATGAACTGGTCCACATCTACGCCGGACTCCCCGAATACGGGATTGACCACATCACCCTCTCCTACCCCGATTATGCCGAGTGGCGGGAGACGGCCCGGAGCTTCGCGGAGCTGGGCGCCTACGACTGGGGCGATTTCAACCTGGTCGAGGGCGGGGAGCCGGAACGCCTGGAGGGGGCCCGGATCAGCCATACCCTCTTCCCCATGCTGGGGATCGAGATCGCCCTCGGGCGGTGCTTCACGGCCGAGGACGACCGGCCGGGCGCTCCCGGTACGGCCGTCATCTCCCATCAGCTCTGGCAGCGGCGGTTCGGGGCCGATCCCGGGGTGCTCGACCGGGTGCTCCAGATCGACGGGGAAGCCCACACCATCATCGGGGTGGCGGGATCGGGGATGCGCTTCCCCGAGCATTCCGATATCTGGATGCCGCTGCGCGAGGATCCCGCCGCCGAACGGGACAACTTCTTCCTGAACGTGGTCGGCCGTCTCGCGCCCGGCACCTCGATCGATGCCGCCCGCGCCGAACTGCGTCAGATCACCGCCAACCTGGCCGAGGCCTACCCCAAGTCGCTCTCCGGGATCGTGATCGACATGCATCCGCTGCGGCGGGAGTTCGGATCGATGTGGCGGACCACCGTCATCGTCTTCTACGCCGTCGTCTGCCTGGTGCTGCTGCTGGCCTGCGCCAACATCGCCAATCTCATGCTCTCCCGGCTCACGGGACGGCAATCCGAGATCGCCGTCCGTTCCACCCTCGGAGCCGGTCGGGGCCGCCTGCTCCGGCAGCTGCTCATCGAGAGCCTGCTCCTGGCCGGAGCCGGCGGCGTGGTCGGTTTCGTGACCGGGCTGATCGGACGCAACCTGCTCATCGCCGGGATCCCCGAACAGCTCCCCTACTACGTTCGGTTCGACCTCAACCTCCCGGTGATCTTCTCGATCGTCGGCATCACCGTTCTGGCGGGGGTCCTCTTCGGTCTGGCCCCGGCGATCGGTTCCTCCCGGCCC
>CAYSYY010000127.1:0-8899 GCA_964435265.1 uncultured Gemmatimonadota bacterium | reverse complement strand
TATCCTCGAGGTTGATGCCCCCGAAGCACGGCTGGATGGCCTTGACGATCTTGATGATCTCGTCTTTGTCCTGCGTGTTGACGCAGATCGGGAAGGCGTCCACGCCGCCGAGGTACTTGAAGAGGATGCCCTTGCCTTCCATCACCGGAATGGCGGCCTCGGCCCCGATGTTGCCCAGACCCAGTACCCGCGAGCCGTCGCTCACCACCGCGATCATGTTGGCCTTGTTGGTGTGCTCGAAGACCTTCTCGGGATTGGCGGCGATGTCCTTGCACGGCTCGGCCACCCCGGGGGTGTACCAGATGGCGAAGTCGTTGAAGTCGCGGATCTGGCACTTCGGAACGACTTCGATCTTGCCCCGATAGAAGGGATGGAGACGCATGGCGTCTTTGGCCGGCTGATAGGCTTTGGCGAGCAGCTCCTCGACCGTTGCTTTCTTTTCCTCACTCATGTCTGTCTTCTCCTGCCTTTCATCTGAGGCATTCGGCTCGCGAATCCCGCGTTAAATCCCGGAGGTCGCTGCAGCCACCCGGTGTGTCTCCCCCGTGCCACGGATAACCGGGGGGTGGGGGGGTTCGGAAGTTCACCTGAACATAATCAGGCGGGGCGAAATCCGCAAATCAGAGTAGGAAGTCTTTTTATTCCTCCTCCTCCGGTTTCTCCCGGAAACCGATCCGGTAGTAGGGATTCACGATGCTGGTGGCGACGTTCTTGAGATGCGCGCTGACCCGCTTCAGGTAGCGCAGGTAGAGGGCGGTGGTGACGGCGATGCCGCTGTCGTCGGCCAGCACTTCGCCGTGGATCAGCCGGCGGAGGTGGTGTTCCACGGCCTTGCCGACACCCTGGTGCTCGGCGAAGATGGCCCGGGCCGTCTCGACGTCGCCGTCACGCAGGGCCGGGGCGATCTTCTCGAACATCCGGGAGACGGTGTTCTCGACCTGCGAGATCTCCGCTTCGATCTCGCCTCCGGTGAAGGAGTACTCGACCTCGGCGGCCAGCTCGACGATGTTCTTGGTGTAGTCCCCGATCCGCTCGATATCCATCACGATAGCCGTGAGTACGAGCCCCATGTTGGCGTCGGGTGCGCTCGAGACCGCCAGGTGGGTGACGATCTTCCGGCGCACGTCGCGTTCGAACTCGTTGAGCTGCCGGTCCCGGGAATAGATATCCAGATCGAGGGAACCTTCCGAGCGCAGCGAAGCGACCGCATCACGGAACATCCCCGCGGAGGCCTCCAGCATGATGAGGGCTTCCTTGAAGGCCTCGTCACAGAGGGTCTCTTTCTTGAACAGCTGCAGGATCTGCTTCCACATGTCAGGTCACCCCTTCGAAAGTCGTCACAGGAGTATGTAGAGCAACAGCAGGGTGTACATGACCAGTACACCGGATGCCAGCAACACGGTGTTCCGCCGTGAATGTGCGGCCAGGTGGCCCGCTTTCCGGGCCAACCACAACGGTATGATACGGAGAGGGTACCAGATACAGATGCCCAGCAGGTTGAATGAAAGGTGAGCGAAGGCGACCATGATGGCCTCCGGTTTCCCGGTCGCCAGGGATGCCAGGATGGCCGTGATCGTCGTTCCTACGTTGGCCCCCAGGGTGTAGGGGAAGATCTTCCGCACGCTCAGCACCCCTGTCCCGACCAGGGGCACCATGAGGGAGGTCGTGGCCGAGCTGCTCTGGACGATGGCGGTCAGGATCATGCCGAGAGTGAAACTGGCCGTGTCGTTCCGGAAGAGTATCCGGTTGAAGAGGGTCTCCACGCGGGCGAGAACCGCCTGTCGCATGATCTTCACCATGCGGGTGAGCGAGAAGAAGAGCCCGAAAAGGGCGATCGCCAGTAGCGGAACGGCCCAGGGGATCAGCCCGGATATGAGGTCGGACAGCGGAGTGAGGATCGCCTTCAGGGGACTCGTCAGATGCAGCCCGCCGATGCCCGCGAAGAGCTGTTCCAGGAAGACCGCCATCCTCTCCACGGGGTGGAAGAACAGTTCGATCGGAAGGATGACGACAACCGCGAGGATATTGAAGAAGTCGTGCACCGTCGCCGCCGAAAAGGCCTTCTCGAACTCCTTGGGACGGGTGATATGCCCGAAGGAGATGATCGTCGCGGTCACGGTCGTGCCGATATTCGCTCCCATGATGATCGGCACGGCCAGGCGCAGAGGAAGCGTACCGGCGGCGCAGAGACCGACGACGATCGAGGTCGTTGAGGAGGAACTCTGCACGATGCTCGTGGTCAGGAATCCGATCAGCAGACCCGCGATCGGATCGGAAGCGGTGCTGAGGAGTCGTTGCGCGAAGCCGGTGCCGGCCAGCGTGAAAGCGGTGCTCATCAGGTCGATGCTGAGGAAGAAGAGATAGAGGGCTGCCAGGAAGGCGACCGCGTTCAGCGAGGAACGTACGGCAGGGCGGTTCACTACGCTCATGCATCGAGTCCGATGTGGCAGGGCCTCACAGGATGTCCGCCCCTTAATAAATGCGGGGGTACGTCATGGACCATCGTGATTCGGCTGGACCCCCTGCGGCGGCGTGCCTAGCATGGCGTTGACAGCGCGACGGAATCCGCCTTCGGAGGTCACCGATGTCCCTGAGACGTTCGCCGCGGGTGATAATCAACACCGCCGCCCTGCTGGTCATCGCCGCGACCGGATGCTCGGAGGGGAGGGGGGACGCGCTCGCCGGGCAGCAGGGACCCGCGCAGGGGCGGCGCGGTATGGTCTCGAGCGCCCATCCGCTGGCCACCGAAGCGGGGCTGGAGATCCTGCGGGCCGGCGGCAACGCCTTCGACGCCGCCGTGGCGGTGGCCGCCTGCCTGAACGTGGTCGAGCCGATGATGTCGGGGGTCGGCGGTTACGGCACCATCGTCGTCTGGGATGCGGGGGAGGGGAAAGCGCTCTTCCTCAATACCAGCGGTCGCATCCCGCGCCGGGTCGAGGCCGATGTCTTCCGCCCGCCCACGCCGGGGTGGCGGGAGAACCGGCGCGGCGCCAAGGCGGTCTCGACCCCCGGCAACGCCGCGGCCTGGGAGGATATGTGGCGGCGCTACGGCCGGCTGGAGTGGGCGCGCCTGTTCGAGCCCGCGCTGCGGGCGGCCGAGGAGGGTTTTGAGCTCGACGAGCGGATCGCCGGGATGATCCGCTCCGCCTTCGGGAGCTTCCCCGATCACGCCCGGGCTATCTACGGCCGGGAGGGGGAACCGCTCGGGGCCGGCGAGATCCTCCGCCAGGTCGATCTGGGGCGTTCGCTGCGTCTGATCGCGGAGCAGGGGGTGGGGGACGTGCGCTGGGGCTGGATCGGGGCGACCATCGATCGCGCCATGCGCGAGGCCGGCGGTTTCCTGCGCCTGGACGACCTGGCGGAGAACGAACCCGAATGGTACGACGCCATCGCGATCGACTACCGCGGCTTCCGGATCGTCACCGCGCCGCCGCCGGCCAACTCATTCCCGGCCCTGGTCCGGCTGGGGATGATGAGCCGCTACGACTGCCGGGCGCTGGGGCACAACACGGCCGGGTTCCTGCACCGCTTCGCCGAGGTCACCAAGCACGCCTTCTGGACCCGCCTGCGCTACGCCTCCGATCCGCTCGTGGCGCCGGTGCCGCTCGAGCTGCTGCTCTCGCCCGGATACTGGCAGGAGCAGGTGGACCGCATCGATCCGGAGCGGGCCCGGCCCTTCGAATACCCCGGCGCCGAGCCGCCTCCGGACCGGCACACCACCCACTTCGTGGTGGCCGACCGGTGGGGGAACGTGGTCTCGGCCACCCAGACTCTCGGCAACGCCTTCGGCTCACGCATCATGCCCGAAGGGACGGGGATCTGGCTCAACAACTCGCTGGCCTACTGCACCTTCGAACCCCCCGGGAACCCCATGGACGCTTTCCCGGGGAGGCACAAGCTCTCCGGGGACGTGCCGGTGCTGATCCTGCGCGACGGCCGCCCCCGGGTCGCCCTGGGCACCCCCGGCGGCCACACCATCGGTCAGACGGTGCCGCAGATGGTCATGAACCTGTTAGATTTCGACATGGACATCTACGCCGCCCTCGCGGCCCCGCGGATCAGTTTCATCGAACCCGATATCATGGCGATCGAAACGGGCATCCCCGAGGACGTCTTCGCCGCTCTGGCGGCCCGGGGGCACCACGTCGAGTGGACCCACGGACTGGGTCTGGCCCATGCGCTGACCATCGAGTACAAGCGCGGCTCACGCCCGGTCCGCTTCACCGGGGCGGCCGATCCGCGCGGCGCGGGCCTGGCCCGGGGGTACTGAGCGGTCATGCGCGTGATCATCGCCGGGGGAGGGGAGATCGCGTATCAGTTCGCCCGCGAGCTGGCGGGGGTGCGCGACACCATCGTGATCCTTGAAGAGGGCGAGGACCCGACCCGGTTCGACCGGCTCGATGTCCAGGTCGTCAGCGGGAGCCCCGCCGACGTCGCGGTGCTCACCTCGGCCGAAGCGTGCCGCGAGGATGATTTCATCGCCTGCAGCGACACCGACGAGAAGAACGTGATCGCCTGCCTGACGGCCAAGGAGGCCTGCGCGGCGCGTACCATCTGCTTCGTCTCCAAAGAGGAGTACTACCGGACCTTCTCCCCCCGTTCGGGGCACCGGCCGGGGCGCTTCATCGACCGGATCATCTGGCCGCAGCACATGCTCGCCGAGGAGATCGCCCGGATCGTCCTGGTGCCGGGGGCGACCTATGTCGAGATCCTGGCCGGAGGGCGGATCGGCCTGCAGGAGTACCGCATCCCGGAGAAGTCGCGCCTGGTCGGGAAACCCCTGGCCTCGCTGGGTCTGCATCCCGGGGTGCTGGCCGTGGCGGTGGCCCGGGCCGACGAGTTCACGGTGCCGCGCGGGCAGACGGTACTCGCAGCCGACGACAAGGTCACTTTCATGGGCACCCCGGCCGCCCTGCGTTCACTGGAGCGGACCTTCCTCAAGCGCCGGGCCGAGGAGAAGGTCCGTCAGGTGACCATCATCGGCGGCGGGAACGTCGGCGGGATCCTGGCCGAACTGCTGGAGGAAGCCGGGGACCTGCGGATCAAGATCATCGAGCGGGATGCCGAGCGCTGCGAGCAGCTCGCCGCCGATCTCTCGACCACCCTCGTTCTGCACGGCGACGGCACCGACCTCGAACTGCTCGATGTGGAGCAGATCTACCTCTCCGACGTGCTCGTGGCGGTCACCAGCGACGATGAGCGCAACCTGCTTTGCGCCCTGCTGGCCCGGGAGATGGAGATCCCGAAGGTGATTACGCGGGTCTCCTCGGCCATGAGCATGCACCTCTTCGAGGGACTGGGAGTGGACGTGCCGCTGAATCCGCGACGCACCGCGGTGCAGACGGTGCTCGCCATGCTGCAGGATACCCGCGCCCGGCTGCTGGCCGTGACCGGGCAGGGGAAGGGGAGTGTGGTCGAGCTCGACGTGCCGACCGACTACCCCCCCACGCGCCTGAGCGATCTGCCCGAGACCGGAGGCGCGATCATCGGGGCGATCGTACGCCGCGGGGAGACCTTCGTGCCGCACGGACGCGACCGGATCGAACCGGGGGATCGCCTGATCGTTTTCGCCACCCAGGAAGCGGCCGGCACCATCGAGAGTCTCTTCTAGATGCGGATCCGGCTCGTCGCACATACGATCGGCGTCATCCTGCGCTACTTCGCCCTCATCATGATCCTGCCGCTGGTGGTGGACTGGCTCTACGGCGGGTGGTGGGAATCGGTCGGCTTCCTCATCGCCGCCGGAGGCGCCGCGCTCACCGGTCAGGCCCTGAGCCGGCGCTCCAGCCGGGGGGCTCAGCTCACCCGGGTCGAGGGGCTGGCGGTGGTGGCTCTGGTGTGGCTGGTGGTGGCGTGTTACGGCGCCATCCCCTACCTCTGGAGCGGTCTGGGGGTGATGGACGCGCTTTTCGAATCGATGAGCGGGTTCACCACCACCGGCGCCACCATATTCACCGATTTCAGCCTGTACTCGCGGGGCCTCTTCTTCTGGCGGGGGATCACCCAGTGGCTCGGCGGCATGGGGGTGCTGGCGCTGTTCATCGCGGTCCTGCCCGCCCTGGCCGTGGCCGGGCGCCAGCTCTTCTTCGCCGAAGCTCCCGGGCCGTCGGAGGAACGCCTCACCCCCCGCATCCGCAATACCGCCATCGCCCTGTGGAGCCTCTATGCCGGGCTGACCCTGCTCGAGGTCACCGCCCTGACCGCGGCCGGGCTGCCGCTCTACGACGCCGTCTGCAACTCCTTCACCACCATGGCCGCGGGCGGCTTCTCCCCCCATCCCGAGAGTATCGGCGGTTACGCCAATCCGGCCGCGGAGTGGATCGTCATCCTCTTCATGTTCCTTGCCGGCGCCAACTACTCCCTGCAGTACCTGGCGGTGCGCGGCCGGGGGAGCCGGCTGGTCCGGGACGAGGAGTTCAGAGTCTATACCGGGATCGTGCTCGCTTTCGGTCTGCTGCTCTTCCTCTCCCTCGCCGTCTTCAGCCGCCTGCCGTCCCCCGCCTATCTGGCGGCCGGGACCTCGCGCCAGCCGCTGGCCGGAGCCGGCCCCCTGACCCTGCTGCGCTACGCTCTCTTCCAGGTCCTCACCATCGTCACCACCACCGGTTTCGCCACCGACGACTTCAACCTCTGGAGCGACGGGGCCAGGTCGATCATGCTGCTGCTCATGTTCGTGGGGGGATGCGCCGGTTCGGCGGCGGGGGGACCGAAGGTGGTGCGCCTCTGGCTGCTGGGCAAACAGGCGGTGCGGGAACTGCTGCGGGCGGTCCACCCGAGCATCGTGAGGCCGGTCAGGCTCGGCGGCCGGGTGGTGCCACCGGAGGTCATGCGCTCGATTACCGCCTTCACCTTCTTCTACCTGGCGATCTTCGCGACCAGCACGCTCCTGCTGATCGGGATGGGCACCGATATCATCAGCGGCATAACGGCCAGCATCGCCACCCTGGGGAACATCGGTCCGGGTTTCGGAGCGGTTGCTCCGATGGCCAACTACGCCGGCTTCCCTCTGCTCGGCAAGGTGGTGCTGTTCCTCAACATGTGGATCGGCCGGCTGGAGGTGATGACCATCCTGGTGCTGCTGCAGCCGCGGGTCTGGCAGGTCGCCCGGAGCGATCGCAAACCCCTTATGGAATCAACCACCCCTCGGCTGCACCAGGCTCTGAAGGGATGACCTTCACTTCCCGGCTCGCTCCCGCCGGCGAGACCAGACGCACCCGCACCCGCGGCTCTCCGCGTCCCTGGCCGTACCGGGCGGTAAGTGCCGCGGCCCTTGCCAGGTCCTCATCCGAGGCCGCGGCGTCCACCACGGTGAGCGGACCGCGGTGGTCGACGGCTTCGAGCCGCCAGTATCCCGCGGCGAGTTCGCCCAGGGCCGCGTTATCGGCTTCATGGCGCCCGATCTGCACGGCGGTCCCCGAGGGCAGGCGGAGGAAGCGCCCGTACCTGAGCCGCCGGGCGTCCTCCGGGGTCAGGGCGGCGGGATCGGGGAGGTGGTCGATCACGTTCTGCAGGCGCCGGGCATAGGCCGGATCGGGGAGCAGGCAGCCTCCGGCCGGCTGGGGGAATTCGACGATCCCGTATTCGGAGGCCAGCCGCATCTGGATCCTCCGGCTGCGGCCGCGGATCTGCGGCAGCGCGGCCCGATCGATCCAGCCTTCCCGTTCGGGCCGCGTCGGCGGCAGGAAGGCGGCCGAGAGCGGGCGCAGGAGCAGGTCGGCGAGCCCCGAGTCGCGCGCCAGCAGCTCCAGGGCCTGCCGGTGCTGGCTCATCGGGCGCTGGCCGAGCACCTCTCCGGTGATCACGAAGTGCCCGTCTTCCTCGCTCATGAGTTCCCGGGCCAGGCGGAGCATGAAGAGGTGGCAGTCGAGGCAGGGATTGAGGCCCTGCCCGTAGCCGAAACGGGGTGCGAGCAGGACCTCCCGGATGAACGCGGCGGCTGCGTCACGGTGGCGGACCGGTATCCGGCAGCCGGAGCCGAGTTCGACGATTTCATCGGTGAATGCGACGGGAGCGAACCCGATCGCGACATGCAGGCCGATCACCTCGATCCCCTGGCGGACCGTCACGGCGGCTGCGAGCAGGCTGTCGAGCCCGCCGCTCATGAGCGCGATCGCCCGGATGGGCCGGTCGGCCGCAGATCCTGGTGCGGCTCCGGCCGCTGCCTCGATACGTTCCGGCTTACTCATCGGATCCTGGTCAGTTTGCCGGTGGCCCTGAAACGGCCGGCGGTGAGTTCGAAGAGGTAGATACCGCTCGGGGCGGGGCGCCCCCCCTGATCCTCGCCGTTCCAGATGGCGGTATGGTACCCGGCCGGGCGGGCGGTCCGGGCGAGCGGTCGGGCGACGAGGCGGCCGCGCACGTCGTATATGGTCAGGCTCACCTCGGCCGCGGCGGCGAGTTTGAAAGCGATGCCTACGAATCCCCGGCTCGGATTGGGGTGGGGGGGGTGGACCGTGAAGCCGGTCGGAGGGGGCAGTGCGGTCGCGACCGCCAGCAGGGCCGCTGCGGCGTTCAGGCGGCCGGCGCCGTGATAGATATCGAAGCCGATCGAGTCCTCTTCCGCCCGGCCCACCCGGTCGTCGGCCGAGGCGCGCAGGACGGAGCGGACCTCATCCGGGGTGAGGAAGGGATCGAGCTGGATCATCAGGGCGGCCACCGCGCTGACCAGCGGAGTGGCCTGCGAGGTGCCGCCGCCGGCGCCGTAGCGGGCGTCGGGGAGGGTGGAGATCAGGCTGTCGCCGGGGGCCACCAGGTCGATGTGCGGGCCGTAGCACGACCCCGAGTCCGGGCCCCAGTAGAAGGGGGCGGCCCGGCGGTCGAAGCGGTCGGTGGCTCCGACCGCTATCGTCCCGGGGTATGCGGCCGGGTAGTAGGGATGATCGGTATTCTCGTTCATCAT
>CAYSYY010000126.1:0-9040 GCA_964435265.1 uncultured Gemmatimonadota bacterium | reverse complement strand
AGATCGCCGACTACCCCTTCACCACCCTGGAACCGAACCTAGGTCTGGTGCGCCTCGACGAGCGGCGAAGCTGCACCCTCGCCGATATCCCCGGCCTGATCGAGGGCGCCAGTCGGGGCAAAGGTCTGGGCACGCAGTTCCTGCGCCATATCGAACGCACTCGGGTGCTCCTCTACCTGGTGGATATCGACGGAGACGATCCCCTGGCCGAACTGGCGGTCCTGCAGGGAGAACTCAGGACCTACGCCCCCGTCCTGCTAACACGACCGGCCGCCCTGCTGCTGACCAAGCTGGATGTCGTCCCCCCGGCCGATCGTGCCGTTCACCTCGACCTGCGCCGTCTCCCCCCCGCGGTGCTCCCGGAAGGGCGCTCCGGCGCGCTCCCCGGCGTGGCCGGATTGCCGTGTACCGCCTTCTCCTCCCACAGCGGTGAGGGTCTGGAGAAGGTGCGCCGGCTGCTCGCCGATCTGATCGAGGAAGCCGGGGCGGCCTCCGAAACCGGGATCGGGGCCGGGACGGTGACGGAGGCCGGGTCCGGAGCGTAGGCCGGAGGGCAGGCCGGCAGCGCCGCCTCCCCCGGGAATGTCCCCCTGTTCTGCCCCTCCGGGTACCCCCCGTGTCCCCCCGAGTGTCTCTGTCGCGTGCCCTCCGCCTGCCGCTCCCCGAGGAGGAAAATCGAGATGGCCGAACCTCACTCCGAGCGGATCATCCCGCGGGAGGAAGCGATCATCCTGAGTGCGGCGGGCGGGTACGCCGCCCCCCGCCTGGCCCGGGCGGCGCGGCGGTGCCGGAGTCTCGAGGATCTGCTGAGGCGTTCCGACAGAGATCTGATGAAACTCCCCGGCATCGGAGAGAAGTCGCTCGCGCAGCTTCGGAAGGTCCCGCAGGTCGATCTGGAACGGGAGTTCGCCCGTCTCGACGCCCTCGGGCTCGCCGTGCTGGTGCCCGGGACGCCGGGCTGGCCGAAGATCCTGAGTGAGAACGTACCGGTTCCCCCTCTGGCGCTCTACGTCCGGGGCGATCCCGCCCCGCTCGCCGGACCGGCGGTCGCGGTGGTGGGGACGCGCCGGCCCTCCGACGCCGGCATCCGCATGGGCCGGCAGCTCGGCTACGACCTGGGTCTGGTGCCGCTGGTGGTCGTCTCGGGACTGGCCACCGGGATAGACGCCCTCGCCCACGGCGGCTGCCTGGAAGCGGGGGGGAGCACCGTCGCCGTGCTGGCTCACGGCCTGGACAGCATCCACCCGAAGGGGAACCGGGGACTCGCCGAACAGATCCTCGCGCAGGGGGGCGCTCTCGTCTCGGAATACCACCCCGGGGTCAGACCGCTGCCCGAGACCTTTGTGCCGCGCAACCGCATCATCGCGGGACTCGCCCTGGCGACGGTGATCGTGGAGGGCAAAGAGGACAGCGGAGCCCGTCATACCGCCGCCTTCGCCGTCACCTACGACCGCCCGGTGCTGGCCGTGCCGGGGACGCCGTTTACGGAGCAGGCGGCCCTGCCGAACGAGCTGCTGCGCACCGGGGCTGCGGTCTGCCGGGGAGCGTACGACGTTCTCGCCAACCTGCCGGCCTGGAAGATCAGCGGTCTGCAGAACGCCCTGGCGGCCCGCGCCGAGATCCTGCGCAAGCAGGCCGAGGCGGCCCTCAAGGCCCTGGGCCCCGAAGCCCGGACGATCATTTCGGCGCTTCCCGACGAACCCCTGCACGTGGACGGGATCTGCCGGCTCACCCGGCTCGAGCCCGCCCGGGTGCTCTCGCTGCTGCTGCAGATGGAGATGGAGGGGATCGTGGAGCAGCTCCCCGGCATGCGCTACGTGCCCAACTACCGGCCGCCCGATTCCTGATCCCCGGGCCGCGGCGCTCCGGATCGAAGGCGGACCGTGGTATACCCCGGCGGCTCCCTCAGAGGGGAACAGGTGCCGGTTGTCAAGCCGGCCCGGCCTGACCGACAATAGGGAGGTCATGGAACGCGTCGGAACACTCCTGTCACCCCGGCGGACCTCCGCCTCGACGGCGCTGCGCTCGACCGGTCTGATCGTGCTCGCAGCCGCGGTCGGGCTCCTCGGACCGGCCGGCTGCGGCCGCGCCCCCGGCCCACGGCCGGGCGAGGTGAAGGTCCTGGTGCTCAATTTCGATCCCCGGATCCCGCAGCTCGGTGACCGTCCGGTGCATGAGGCCCTGGAGTGGAACGATCCCCGGGAGCTGGCCGACGGCTACGCCCGGGCCGTGGCCGAGGCGAGCGGGGGGGCGGTCCGCTTCCGGATCGTGGAGTGGCGCGACATCGATGCCTTCATCCCCAAGACCGACGGTTTCCTTTATACCGCCGAGACCTTCCTGGAGTGCTGGCGGAACCGGGAGACCTGTCATCAGCCCGACGGCTCCGACTACCCCCGGCTGGTGCGCGAGCACGGCGTCGTACCGCTCATCGACGACGGCACCATCGACGAGCTGTGGCTCTTCGGCGCGCCCTACTTCGGGTTCTGGGAATCGGCCATGGCCGGTCCCGGGGCCTTCTACATCAACGGCGGCATCTACGCCGAGGTGCCGAGTGCGCGCCCCTTCGCGATCATGGGTTTCAGTTACGAGCGGGGCGTGGCCGAGATGCTCCACGACCTCTGCCACCGGACCGAGGCCACCATGGAGCATTTCTACGGCGGCTGGGAGATCGACCGGCTCGACACCAACTGGGCCCGTTTCGCCGCCAATGCCCATCAGTCGGGGGGAGTGGCGGCGGTCGGCACCTGCCACTTCCCGCCCAACGGACAAGCGCACTACGACTACGCCAATCCCCGGGTGGTGCAGAGTTCGGCCGAAGACTGGCTGGACTATCCCCATCTCACCGGCCGCACCACCGCCGTCTCGTGCGAGACCTGGGGAGGGCCCGACTACCATCTGAACTACATGCGGTGGTGGTTCGCGCACCTGCCGCGGGCCGGGGGCAGGAATCCCGACGGCCGGCTCAACAACTGGTGGGAGTACGTCTTCGGTTTCTGGCGGTACGCCGAAGACGGCTCGGCGCGGGCTGTCGCCGTCCCCTCGCCCTGAACGGGGCGGTCACCGGATCGTTCACAGCTCGTGAGGAGGTAGATGTCATGACCGTGCGTGCCCTGTTCTCCCGTGCCCAGCCGGGTGCGGTCTCGCTCGCGTTCGCCGCCCTCATCATCATCCTTCCTCCGGCGGGCGACCTCGCGGCCCAATCAGGCACCCGCTTGGATGAGGAGATGCTGACCGGCCTGGATCTGCGCGGGATCGGCCCGGCCAATATGAGCGGCCGGGTAGTGGATCTGGCCGTGGTCGAGAGCGATCCGGTGACCTTCTATGTGGCCACGGCCACCGGCGGGCTCTGGAAGACGACCAACAACGGGGTGACCTTCGACTGCGTCTTCGCGCGCGAGGCGGTCCACTCGATCGGCGCCGTCGCGCTCTGCCAGGCCAATCCCGACTTCATCTGGCTCGGCACGGGGGAGCGCGCCAACCGCCAGAGTTCGGGGTGGGGGGACGGGGTCTACCGCTCCACCGACGGCGGCCGCACCTGGCGCAACATGGGGCTGGGCGATTCCCGGCACATCGGTCGCATCGCCATCGATCCGACCGACTCCGACATTGTCTTCGTGGCGGCGATGGGGCATCTCTGGGGACCGAATCCCGAACGCGGTCTCTACCGGACCGCCGACGGCGGCCGCAGCTGGGAGCAGGTTCTCTTCGTCGACGAGGACACCGGAGTGGTGGATGTGGCGATCGATCCCGATGACCCGGCGATCATCTACGCCGCCACCTACCAGCGCCGCCGGCGGTCCTTCGGCTTCCACGGCGGGGGGCCGGGGAGCGGATTGTGGAAGTCCACCGACGCCGGGCGCAGCTGGCGGGAGCTCACCCACGGTCTGCCTGAGGGGGACAAGGGCCGGATCGGCATCTCGATCTACCGTCGTGATCCACGCATCGTCTACGTCTGTGTGGAGCAGGGCCGGCGCTATAACGCCTCGACTGCCTACGGGGAGCGACGGGCCGGGGTTTACCGCTCGGAGGACCGCGGCGAGAGCTTCGTGCACATGAGCGACTGGAACCCCCGGCCGATGTACGCCAGCCAGATCTACGTCGATCCCAACGACGACAGCCGTGTCTACATGCAGAACTCCTTCAGCGTCTCGACCGACGCCGGGCGCACTTTCCGTCCGATCCGCAACTCCCTGCACGGCGATGACCGCATCCGCTCGGTCGATCCGGCCGATTCCCGTCAACTGATCAAGGGAGACGACGGAGGGGTGGGGATCTCGTGGGATCAGGCGGCTTCCTTCCTCTACCTCCCGCACCTGCCGGTGAGCCAGTTCTACCGGGTGGGAGTGGACTTCGCCGAGCCCTTCAACGTTTACGGCGGCCTGCAGGACAACGGCAGCTGGTACGGCCCCAGCGCCACCCGGCGGCAGGAGGGGATCCTGAACGAGGACTGGATCCGCACCGGGGGCGGGGACGGCTTCTTCAACGTGCCCGACCCGACCGACGGGCGCACTCTCTTTACTGAATCGCAGTACCTCATGCTCTCGCGGCGCGATCTGCTGACCGGCGAGAGCCAGGCGATCCGCCCCGGCGATCCGCACGGCGCAATCGGAGCCGGGACGCCTGGGGACCGGGACTCCCCGAACCGGACCTGGGCAACGCCATGGCCCCGGCCAACTGGGACGGCCCCTTCATCCTCTCCCCTCACGATCCGCACACCATCTACGCCGGCACCAACAGCCTCTTCCGGAGCACCGATCGGGGGGTGACGTGGATCTCCCTGGGTGATTTAACGACCGGCACCGACCGGCGCGAGCTGCTCATCATGGGTCGGCGTCCGCACGATGAAACCCTCTCTCTCGACGACGGCATCCCCTACTGGCCGACGATCACGGCGATCGAGGAATCGCCGCTCCTGCGCGGCCTGCTCTACGCCGGAACCGATGACGGGAACGTGCAGGTCAGCGCCGATGACGGAGCGACCTGGACCAATGTGAACGACCGCTTTCCAGGCCTGCCCGGCCCCCGGTGGGTGGCCGATATCGAAGCTTCCCACTATGCCGCCGATACCGTCTACCTGGCCTTCGACGGCCACCGCAGCGATGACAACGCCAACTACCTCTATCTCTCCACCGACCGGGGTCTGACCTGGCGGTCGATCACCGGCGACCTGCCCCCCGAACGGGTGGCCCGGGCGGTGCACGAAGATCCGCGCAATCCGGCCGTGCTCTGGCTGGGGACCGAATTCGGCTGCTTCGTCACGGTCGACGGCGGCGGGCACTGGGTCGAGCTGAAGAACAATCTGCCCACCGTGGCGGTCAACGATCTGCTCGTGCATCCCCGCGACAACGATCTGGTGCTCGGCACCCACGGCCGGGGCATCTGGATCCTCGACAACGTCAATGCGGTCCAGGAACTCGCCCCGGCAGTGATGGCATCACCCGCCCACCTCTTCACGATCGAGCCCGCCGCCATGATCCGGATGGCGAGTGAAAAGGCCCATGCCGGCGACATGATCTTCCGGGGCGAGAATCCACCGTCGGGGGCGATCATCGACTTCTGGCTCGAGAGCGATAACACGGCCGAGCTTGCACTGGAAGTCTTCGATGCCGCCGGGGAGTGGATCGCCGACGTGCGAGTGATCCGCCCCGGGCGGGGGTTGAACCGGGCGGTGTGGGACCTGCGCTCTTCCCCCTTCTACGCCGGGCCGGGACGGGAGAGGGCCGAGCGTCCCGGGATATCGTTCTGGGTTGTTCCCGGCACCTACACGGTCCGACTGCGGGTCGGTGAGACGGTGTCGGAGCAGCCGGTCGAGGTCGCCGAGGATCCCCGGATCCGGGCATCGGCCTCCGAGCGCCGCGGGTGGAGCGAGAAGCTCCTCTCTCTCAACGAACTCATCCGTGAAGCCGCCGCCCTTGCCGAAGCCATCACCGAAGCCGGGAACGAGGTCGAGGCTCTGCGGGAGAACCGGCGGAACCAGGAACTCAGGGCGGAGGCGGCCGAACTGCAGCGGATGGGGGGCGAACTCACCACCCGCATCTTCCGGCTGGCCGGTGAGATCTCGGGCTGGACGGGGGCACCCACGGCCGATCAACTGACGGCGGAGGCCTACTACCGCACGATGCTCGTCACTCTGCGCGAGCGCCTGGCCGCGCTGACCGGCCGGCTCGGCGTCAGGGGATGATGACCCGGACCGCCGGATGGAGACACGGAACATAGATACGGAATTGAATCTGCATGCGGGATCGAACCGGAATCCGGGACCGGAGGAGAATCCCGATCAGGATCTAGACGCCGGGCGGGAAGAGCAGTTGATCCAGGGGATCATCACCGCCCTGGTGGAGAAGACGAAGGAGATCGTCGGAAGCCCCGGGCGGTCTGCCCGGGATGTACATCTACCCCATCGCGGTCGGTGCCGTGAGCGGGGTCGTCCTGGGCTTCTGGTACGGCGTGCGTCGGGGCACCCGGCGCACCGTGCGCGACAATCCCGCCCTCGTCGCCCTGATCGACATCGTCGCCGACCGGATCTTCTCCTTTCTCGAAGCGAGCGGGCTCGATACAGAGGCTCAGGGGGCCCTCCTGACCGATCTTCAGGAGAAGATCAACGGCCGGCGCAACGAGCTGCGCGGGGCGATCGAGGACGCGATACGCAAGGTTCCCCTGCTGGGGGGCATCGGCACCCGCCTGGCCGGGAAGGTCTGGGAAATGGCCATGCAGCTGCCCGAAGCGATGTTCCTGGAGATCGATCTCGGGGCGGTGGCCGAGGGTGATCCGCGCCAGCGGGTGAAGGGGGCGGTCCTGCCCCGGCTGAACGACATGCTCGACCGGGGCGCGAAGAGCGCTTTCACCCGGCCGCTTTTCGCCAGCTACGCGCTGGTCGTGATCCTGGTCCTGCTGCCGGTTCTGATCCTCCTCTTCTGACCAACGCCGGGGTCGCCGGCTTCCTGCCCTCCCCGGCGAGCCGGCCGGGTCGATTTCGAACGGCCGGTCATTTTCTGGAAACTATCCCGACCGTGGCATCGTTCAATATCTCAGTTCATGATATCACTTTCATAGGGCAGGACCGGAGGTGCCGGTCGGGAAGCGCGCGGGCATCCCGGGGAGGACAGGAGCCCTGATGCGGGCGGGTGTCCCGGGGAGAACAGGAGCCCTGATGCGGGTGGGTGTCCCAAAGCGGGCAGGAGCCCCGAGCCGGAAGGTGTCCGGCGGAAGGAGCGGAACGGTGAGCGGTATCGACAGCATCTACGGGACGGTCGATCTGATGATCCTGCAGACCCTGCAGGCGGGCGGCCCGCTGCACGGCCTGGGGATCGCCGAGGAGATTCACCGGGTCTCGGAGACCGAGGTGAGCGTGGAGGACAGCGCGCTATACCCCGCTCTGCGCCGGCTCGAGGAGCAGGGTCTGATCGAAGGGGAGTGGAAGATCTCCGAGCGCGGACGGCGGGCCCGGTTCTACGACCTGACGCCGCAGGGACGGGAACACCTCAACACCCAGACTCAGGAATGGGCCCGGCGGGTGGGGGTCATCGGCCGCGTGCTCGGTTTCGGGGGAGTGAAGATACGATGAAGAATCCGGCAGGCTGGCGGCGGAGCTTCCGGCTGGCGGAGTGCTCGGCCCACGATGAACGCAACAGTGCCGAGGAGATCCGGTTCCACTTCGAGGGACTGGTGGACAAGTACCGGCGCGAAGGACTGAGCGAGACCGAAGCGACGAGCCGGGCGCGGGCCCGCCTCGGATCGATCGATAACATCCATGCCGGGCTCAGCGCCCGGGAGGCGGAACAGCGGCGGCACCGGCGGCGCCGGGAGTTATTCTCGACCCTGCTCTTCGATCTCCGGATCGGCCTGCGGGGGCTGCGGCGCTCGCCGGTCTTCAGCCTGCTGGCCGTCCTCACCCTGGCGCTGGGCATCGGTTCGGTCACCGTCATCTTCAGCGTGGTGAACGCCGTACTCATCAGGCCGCTGCCGTATGAAGATCCCGACGGGCTGGTGCAGATCATGGAACGGGTCGAGACCGTCTCGCCCACAGTGCCGGTCTCGCAGGGTCTCTTCCTGGCCCTGCGGGAGCAGACCACCACCCTGGCCGGGCTGGCCGCTTCGGATTTCGTGACCTTCTCGGTGACCGGCGGAGAGGAACCCGTTCAGGAACCGGGGATCATGACGACGGCCGACTTCTTCACCCTTCTCGGCGCCCGCCCCGAACTCGGCCGCTTCTTCACCCGGGAGGAGGAAGCTGCCGGATCGAACGGCGTGGCGGTGCTGAGCTTCGGCGCCTGGCAGAGCCTCTTCGCCGGTGATCCGGAGGTCATCGGCCGGCGGATCCGGCTGATCCCGACCTACCAGTTCGGGCCGCCGCGTCAGCTGCCTGAAGAAGTGACCGTCATCGGCGTGCTGGGGGAGGATTTCTTCTCCCCGTACGGGAATACCCGGATCTTTGTGCCACTGGGGACCGCCGAGGATCGTGCCAACCGGGCACAGCCGTACCTCTGGATGCTGGGGCGGCTCGGTCCCGGCGCAACCGCTGAAGCCGTCCGGGCCGAACTGGACGTGATCGTACAGGGAGTCGATCCCTTCTTCAGAGGCTCGCACGGCAACGAAGAGTGGGACGATGGTGTCACCCTGACCTCGCTCTGGGAGGTCCAGCGGGGATTCCTCCGAGGTTCCCTCCAGATCTTGTTCGGGGCGGTGGGTCTGCTGCTGCTGGTGGGGTGCGCCAATATCGCCAACCTGCTGCTGGCCCGCGGCGCCGGCCGCGGCCGGGAGATGGCCGTGCGGCTCGCCATCGGGGCCTCGCGCCGCCGGCTCGTCCGGACCCTGCTGATCGAGAACGCCCTGCTGGCCGCGGTCGGGATCGCGGTCGGTCTTTTCCTCACCTGGGTGGGGGTCCGGCTGCTCGTCGCGGTCTATCCGAGCGCCGTCCTGCAGCGGACCGGCGTGGAACTCGATCTGCCCGTCATGCTCTTCGCCGCCGGAGTGGGGGCGGTGAGCGTGCTCCTCTTCGGCCTCATGCTCAGATTCAGGCGGATCGCAAGGCCCCGGCAAC
>CAYSYY010000125.1:0-9127 GCA_964435265.1 uncultured Gemmatimonadota bacterium | reverse complement strand
GGCTGGAGTGTGCCGGAATTCCGGGCAGGGTAGCGGCTCTGGGCCCTTTACCGGGCAGGGAAGCTGTGGTAGGGTGCTGGAAAGTGTGATGGCAGGTCTTCCCGGGGTCCATCGGATTCACCGTAGGCTCATCTCCGGCAGGAGGGGACCGTAAATCCCGAAAAACGGCAATGACGGCGGAATTCAGTTTCCTATAGTGCGTCACGAACGCAGAGAGGAGGTAGACAGTAGGTAAAACCTTCCTTGAAGCGATGCTGCACGAGAGATGAAGGTAGGCCCTTCGTAGCCGCTCTGCGGGGAGAGGCTACAAACCACCTCATGCTGCGTTGGCTGAAGACCGTCGTGGTGAGCGATGAGGAAAAGGCGTCGGAGAGGCGTCAGGTGGGGGCCGGGAAGACGACCACTGTGGAAGCATCGAAAAACTGTCAGACGGCATCAAAACCGGGGTGAGATAGGCACTCCGGGAGGAGCCTGGCGGGAGCCCGTTGACTGGCCAGGTGATGTCCGGTGTAGAGGTGGCGTGAGCCCGGTCTGCGGCTCTTGTGTGGAACGTGAGAAGGCGTGTCCTGATACCGCCGCATTTCAGCAGGCGGCAAGAGGGAGTGCCGAGGGGCGGGGGAGGTTTCTCTGCCTTCGAGGACAAGAGTACCGATGCGGGGCGCGCCGACGGACCGGCTCGTAGTAGTGATGAACCGCCTGTAATGGGTGGGGAGCGAAGGGGCCGGGTTGTTCGTGGCTGTTGTTTGTTCGATCAACTGGGCAGAGCCCAGGAGGAGTCGCATGGACCAGCTGAAGTCATCTGGCAAGCCGTTCGACATCTCGAAGAGGGAGGTGTGGAACGCCTGGCTCAAGGTGAAAGGGAACCAGGGTGCACCGGGGGTAGACGGACAGTCGCTGGCGGCGTTCGAGGCCGATCTGAAGGACAGTCTGTACAAGATCTGGAATCGCATGTCGTCGGGCAGTTACTTCCCGCCTCCGGTGAAAGCGGTGGAAATCCCGAAGGCGTACGGGGAGGGCACCAGAATGCTTGGTGTGCCGACCGTAGCCGATCGGGTAGCTCAGACGGTAGTGGCCGCGCGACTGGAAGCGGAGGTTGAGCCGATCTTTCACCCCGACTCCTACGGCTACCGGCCGAACCGCTCCGCGCTGGATGCGGTCGGGATGTGCCGGAAACGCTGTTGGGAGTACGACTGGGTGATCGATTTGGACATCCGCCGGTTCTTTGACAGCGTGCGTTGGGACTTGATGGTCAAGGCCGTCGAGGCGCACACCGATGTCCCGTGGGTGGTGCTGTATGTGAAGCGGTGGCTGGCCGCTCCCCTGCAGTTGGCCGACGGGACCTTGCAGCAGCGGGACCGAGGGACCCCGCAGGGGTCAGCGGTCTCGCCCGTGCTTGCCAACCTGTTCATGCACTATGCGTTCGATGTGTGGCTGACCCGAGAATTTCCGGGGACAGCCTTCGAGCGGTATGCGGATGATGCAGTCGTGCACTGTGTCACCCGGCGGCAGGCAGAAGAGGTGCTGGCTGCGTTGCATGAACGGATGGCCGAGGTCGGGCTGCAGTTGCATCCCGACAAGACGCGGATCGTGTACTGCAAGGACAGCAGGCGGCGTGAGGATTTTGAAGACACGTCGTTTACGTTCTTGGGATACACGTTCCAACCGCGGTTGGCACGGCGTCGGGATGGGGTGAAGTTTACAAGCTTCCAGCCGGCGATCAGCAAGCACGCCCTGAAGCGAATCAGCAAGCAGGTGCGGTCGTGGCGACTGCACAGGCGAACTGGTAGCACAGCGGCCGAACTCGCCCGGGAAATTAATCCGGTGGTAAGAGGGTGGATGGCCTACTATGGGGCCTTCTGCCGATGGGCGCTGTATCCCGTGCTCTACCGCATCAATACCTACTTGTTGCGGTGGCTCATGAAGAAGTACAAAAGGTTCCGCACCTGGAAGGCAGCTATCCAGGCGATGAGAGACGCAGTAAAGCGTCACCCGGAGTACTTCGCACACTGGGTCTGGGTGAAACCGGCTCTCAGGTGATCAGAACAACAGGAGCCGTATGACGGGAGACTGTCACGTACGGATCTGTGGGAGCCCTGGGGTGAGATTCCCCCGGGCCACCCGACCCTTGCCTGAATCGGAGCAGATCGCAGCGGTCTTCGGGGTGATCGATGACCATCTCACCGCCCGGGTGTGATACCGGGAAACAGCGATGACACCTCGTGGAGAAGCCCGTTCCCGGCAGAGGCGTGAGGAATATGGACTAGATTGAACTGAGACGGTTCCTGCGGGAGCGGGAGCCGCCGAGCAGTTCATGGCGATCGTCCTTCGGGGTGCAGGGCCGGCGGACAGGTCGTGGAGAGTTCCCCGAGCAGGGCGGCCGTCACCGCGGTCATGATATCCGCATAGCGGTCGGGGTCGGTCACCTCGAAACGCATGATCTCGTGGGAACGGTCGGAGCGCTCATAGCTCACCCGGGCGTCACCATCCACAAAGAGTGAAACCGGTGTAAAGCGGAAGACCTCGACGAGGCGGTCGTCCCCGGTCAGCCGGGTGGCCGGCACCGCCACCCAGGCGCCGTCCCGCTCGACGATGCGCCGGCCGGCGGCGGCGGTGAAGACCGCCGCGCACCAGAGGTTCCGGGTCATGGCCAGGACCTGGGCGCGGGCGGTTTCATCGACCGGTTGCGCGAGGTAGCCGAGGGGATCGGGAGCGTCCTGATCGACCAGGGCGTAGATGAAGAAGTTCATGACCGGATCGCCGGCCCGGCACAGCAGGTCGGCGTGCGAGGCCTGCCAGAAAGAGGCGTGGCCCCGGTTATGGAAGTTGCCCCCGTCGAAGCACGGCACCCACCAGACCGGCAGGCCGGCGTTCATGAGGCGGATGAAGGCGGCCGGATCGAGACCGACGTTCCACTCCCGTGTCGGGGCGCTCGCCTCGCCGATAAAGCTCATCAGGCAACCGACCCGGTCGCGGAAGAGATCGGGACGCCGGTTGAAAGCGGCGGCCACGTCGCGCAGGCTCCCCACCGTGATGATGGTGACCGGGATCCGGGCCCGGGCGAGGATATCGAGGATGAGACGTACCCCCGCCTGGTACTCTCCGGGGCGGTCCCGGGCATCGTCTTCGGGGGACGCGAGCGGCTCGGCCAGCCCGATCGCCCACGGCACCGACCGGCCGGTCAGGGCGTTGAGCTGGGAGACCGGGATGTGACCGGGGCGCTCGGTCTGCCGCTGCCCCTGGTCGAACACGATCCCCTGGACGTCGAGTTCCTCCAGGGCGTAGAGAGCGGCGATATCGAAGTGATCATCGGGATCGTCGTGAGGGTGGAAGAGATCGGTGCAGTAGATAACCGGGATTCCCTCATTGGGGCCCGTCCCGCGCCCGGCGGTACAGCCGGGCGCTGCGGCGAGCGGCAGGACCAGGCACAGGACTGAGAGGGCGACGCGGGCGCGGGGCCGGTCCGTCGGCATGGCCGCCCCTACTGCCGCACCAGGAAGATGTAATCCAGTCCGAAGAGGTTCCCGGCCTCGGCCGCCGGGTTCGGTTCGAGCGTTTCCACCTCGAGGACATTCTCTCCGGCCCGCAGCTCGAAGGTCCCGAGCCGGGCGTGCAGCCAGTACAGGTCGGCCGACCAGCAGTCGACCGGTTCGGCGGCGGCCTGCCCGTTCAGCGAGATCTTCTGCCGGCCGTAGTCGGGGGACAGGCAGAGGTTGAGTTCGACTGAATAGCGGCCCGCCTCGGGCACGGTGAAGCGGACTCTGAGCCGGTCCCCCGGCTCCGATCCCCGCCAGACCAGATGCCGGGCGCCGGCGCAGTTGGCCAGCCGCTCGGTCCCGGCCCGTCCCCCCGTGACCTCGAAGGGCAGGGCTTCCCCCTCGTACGGTTCGAGCATGTTCTCCCGGATCCCCAGATCGACCGGCGCCAGGGTTGCGCGGTCCACTGCCGGCGGCCCCGGTGTGCCCGGCCGGGCGTACCAGTAGACCACGTGCGCCCAGGTCGGCTCACAGGGCATCCAGTGCCAGATCTCCTGATCGAAGCGGATGGCGGTGCGGAAGGGCAGGGCGTCGAGCACGTACCAGCGGTTCAGGCTGATGTGCCCGCCGCTCCAGGGACCGTCGACCCGCGTCTGGGCGTGGTAAGGGCGTACGAATTTCCCGTTGTAGCCGTAGGCGTACCCGTAGTCATCCTCGGTCCCGGTCCCGAAGGTGCTCGGGAAGGCCTCGCCGTCGATCCGGATCTTCTGATCCCCCTCTCCCCACCAGATCAGCACGGGATTGGCCAGTTCGTAGACGCTGCCGATGAGTTTTCCCTCCCCGGTGGTCTCGAGGAAGGTGACATCGAAGGGGGGCCAGCTCTCGCGGGTCAGCATCCCCCAGGCGGCGCGCAGATGGCAGCTGCGCTGCGTCCACTCGTACGGTCCCACCTGCATGACCAGGTCGAGGGTGCACGGGACCGCCCCGGCGTTGGAGAGACGCAGGTCCATCCGGCGCCGGAAGGGCATCGGCAGCCGGCTCGTCATCGTCCCGTCCTCGGCCACGGTGAAGAAGAGGCTGGCGTAGGGATTCACTCCCGGCCCGGAGCCGAAGAAGTCGCCCAGCGGTACGGCGATGCTCAGCTCGCCGTCGAAGGCGACCTCGAGGATGAGATGACGCCAGACCTGTTCGGTCCGGCGGGGATCGTTCCAGGGAACATCATCGCGGGTGTCGGCGACCGAGACGGCCCATTCGTAGACCGCCCTCATCCCCCGCACCGGCTCGCATGCGAACGTCCCCCCCGGTTCGATCGTCACCCGCCGGGTGATCCACTCCGCTCCGTCCGGGGCGGGCGCCGGTTCGGGGTCGGTGAGAGCGCGGGCGACCCGCTCCTGGACCGCGGCCCGGTCGGCGGCACGATCGGGATCGAAACTCTCGACGTGCGCTCCCTTGTCATAGGAGCGGTAGTTGATCTCGTAGTAGAGGCTCAGCGGCCGTTCCCCCTCCTCGATCGTGATGACGAGGGAACGGGCGTAGGGGATCGGGTAATAGAGGTTCCCGCCGGTGCCGCTCAGGTACGAGAAGACCGACCCGAAGGGTGCCGTCTGACCGCTGAAGAGGGCCGACAGGGGCACGGCGATCCGGGGCTCGCTCTCGCCGTCGAAATAGAACCGCGTCAGGTTGTCGTTGCCCGGATTGGCCGACCAGAAGCGGGTCACCGTACCGGGCCCGGTGAGGTCGGCCAGGACGTGCTCGGTCCGCCCCGCCCGGGTTTCGGTGCGCACGTAGTACCCCCGGTCGTCGTTGGCGAACCAGGCCTCGCCTCCCTCGTGACTGCGGCGGCTGTAGCTGCTGGCCTGCGCCGAGGTGTAGAACGGCACCGGCTGCCGGGTCAGGTTCTCCAGATCCGCCATCTCGGCGAGCAGGCTGGCCGTATCGATCGTTCCGGCCGTCTCCGGGGCGGTCTCGTCGGCGGACCGGGCGCACCCCGAGACGACGGCGGCGGCGAGCAGCAGGCCGAGTAGTCCCCTCCGGTCGTCCATGCGGTCATCCCCTCCGTTTCGGGAAGGCATACCACCGCCGCCCGGCCGGTTCAATGAATACTGAGACCATACGGGCTCCTTCTCCGGTATTTACGTGCCGGCGGGCGATGTGATATGCTCGGGCCCGTGATTGAGAACCTGTTCCCGATCCCCCGCGGGCGGGACGGGTGTCCGCTGTCCCTGACGCAGACTGACCTGACGGGAGTACTGTCCATGAAGATCCGCAACGTGGTTCCCGGGCGACGGAACACGGCCGTCGCCGCTCTTATCCTGCTCGGCTTCACGACCGCCACCCTGCAGGCCCAGGACCGGCTCAGGCAGATGCCGGGCTACGATCAATACGTCCGTATGAGCGAGGAGCTGCGGGACGCGGTTACGCTCGGCACGCTGCGGGTGACCTGGGCCGACGACAGCCGATCGTTTGAATACACCTAGGACGAGGTTGTCTACCGGTACGACATCCGCTCGCGGCAGACGACCGAGGTGGGGCCGGTTCCGGAACGGCCGCGCGGCGCTATGCGCCGGCCGGGGGGCGGCGGTCCGGCACGGGGACGTCAATTCACCGAAGTGCTCTCCCCCGACGAGACCATCCGGGCGTTCTACCGCGACTGTAACCTGTGGTTGAGTAACGCCGATGGCGGGAATGAGCGGGCCGTCACGACCGACGGCAACCGGGAGACGAGGATCAAGTACGGCTCGGCCAGCTGGGTCTACGGCGAGGAGCTGAGTCAGAACACGGCCATATGGTGGTCTCCCGATTCGAAGAAGATCGCTTTCTACCGCTTCGACGAGAGCCCGGTTCCCGATTACTTCCTGCAGATGGACCAGACCGAGCTCTACAGCACGCCCGATATCGAAGCCTACCCCAAGGCCGGCGAGCCGAATCCCATCGCCGACATCTTCATCTACGATCTCCAGACCGGCCGCACTGTCACCCTTGATGTGCGCAGCGGTCAGCCGTTCACCAACGATGTCGTGGGGCACTACGCCTACCATGTCTCCTGGTCTCCCGACGGCAGCGAGCTCCTCTTCAACCGGACCAACCGCCGCCAGAACATCATGGAGTTCTGCGCTGCCGATCCGGCCACCGGAGCCTGCCGGGTCATCCTCAGAGAGGAGTGGCTCCCGAGCTGGACCGACAACTCCCCCTCGATGCGCTATCTCGAGGACGGCCGGCGGTTTATCTGGACCTCGGAGCGCACGGGCTTCAACAACTTCTACCTCTACGACCTGAGCGGGGCACTCCTGGCCACCCTGACCTCTCATCCCTTCGAGGTCGCCAACATCGTGCGGGTGGACGAGGAGGCGGGGATGCTCTGGTACATGGCGCGGGACGGCGACAACCACATGAAGCTGCAGCTCCACCGCGTCCGGCTCAACGGCCGGGGGGATGCGCGCCTGACCGATCCGGCCCTGAATCACTCGGTGACCGTATCGCCCGACGGCAGGTACTTCGTTGACATTGCCCAGACTCACGACATCCCGCCGGTGACCCGCCTCATCGACGCCAACGGCCGGATCATCGAGGAACTGGCGACCAGCGATCTGACGAAGTTCGAGGCCCTCGGTCTGCGGCCGGCCGAGCTGTTCACCTACAAGGCGGCCGACGGTGTCACCGACCTGCACGGGATCCTGCAGTTCCCCTCCAACTTCGATCCCGGCAGGAAGTACCCCCTCCTCGTAAGCGTCTATGGCGGACCGGCCACCAACGGCGCGCGCGAGACCTTCATGACACCCAACGCCCTCGCGGAGTTCGGCTTCCTCCTGGCCTCGCTCGATTCGCGCAGCGCGGGCGGACGGGGTAAGGAGTTCCTCGACGCCATCTACATGAAGCTGGGGGTAGTGGAGATGGACGACCAGGCGGCCGGCGTGAAGGGGCTCTGGGACCGGCCCTACCTCAACCGGGAGCGGGTCGGGATCTACGGCACCTCCTACGGCGGGTACGCCTCGGCCATGTGCCTGCTGCGCCACCCCGACGTGTTCTATGCCGCTTCGGCTTCCTCGGCGGTGACCTCCTGGTACCACTACGATTCGATCTACACCGAGCGCTACATGTGGATCCCGCAGGAGAACGAGGAGGGATACGAAGCCGGTAACGCCATGAACTACGCCGACCAGCTCTCGGGACGGCTGATGATCTACTACGGGACGGCGGACAACAACGTCCACCCGAACAATTCCATGCAGCTCATCACCGCCCTGCAGCGGGCCGGGAAGAGTTTCGAGGTCCAGGTGGGGCCCGATCGGGGGCACTCCGGGATCAACCGTGACCGCATGATGGAGTTCTTTATCGAGAACCTGATCATGCATTAGCACGCGACACCTGTCGCGTGATATGACACCAGCTCCCGTATCGGGCCCGGCGGCCCGTTCGGGAAGGACAGCCGACCCGGCCGGGATCGGGGGGGATCGCCCGTCATGACATCCTCGCTCGCGCTGTTCCTCCTCCTCCGGATGCTGGCCGGACCGGCACCGGCACCGGCCGCGGCACCGGCTGTGGGACAGGTGCCCAATCCGGCGCTGGGGACGTCGGCGTCATCAGCATCATCACCGGACGATCCGATTCTCACCTTCACCCTCGCACCTGTCGAGGACTGGCTCGATCAGCCGGTCGCGGTCGATCTCACCAGAACGGGCTACAACCGGGATAGCGGTGAGCTGGTCCTCTATCGTCTCGAAGGGGGCAGCCGGACCCGTATTCCCTCGCAGTTCGAGGACGGAGTCGCTCCCCGACTCTGGTTCCTGCCCGGGAGGACCATCAGGGGAGGGCGGGAGGTCCGGTACGAGATCGTGAAGGAGCCGGGGGGCAGCGCGGAGCCGGTGCTGACCGCCCGGACCGGGCGGCAGGACATCGCCGTCCGGGCCGGAGAGCGTGAGGTCCTGAGATACCGGCATGCACTCATCGAAGCTCCAGCGGGGATCGATCCCCTCTACCGTCGCGAGGGGGCTTTCATCCATCCTCTCTTCTCACCCGGCGGGAGCGTCCTGACCGCCATCCAGCCGGATGATCATTACCATCATTACGGGATCTGGAACCCCTGGACGCACACCGTCTTCCAGGGCCGGGAGGTGGATTTCTGGAATCTCGCCCTCGGGCAGGGTACGGTCCGGTGTGCCGGCATCCTCTCGACCTTCTCCGGACCACTTTTCGCCGGCTTCAAAACCCACCACGAGCATGTCGATTTCACCGCTCCCGGAGCCGACCGGACCGCTCTGAACGAGCTCTGGGACGTGCGCTGCTGGCAGGTGGAGATCGCCGGTTCACCGGCCTGGCTGGTCGATTACACCTTCACCCTGAGCTGCGCCACCGACAGCCTGGTGGAACTCTCGGCCTACCGCTACGGCGGGGGGATCGGCTTCCGCGCTGCCGATGAATGGACCAACCTGAACTCGACCGTGCTGACCTCCGAAGGTCTGCCGCGGGCCGAGGCCGACGCCTCCTTCGCCCGCTGGTGCCGGATCGAGGGGGAGACGGCGCCCGGGGGACGCTCGGGGGTGATCTTCATGAGCCACCCCGGCAATCGCGCCCATCCCGAACCGATGCGGGTCTGGCCCGAGGACGCCAACGGCGGCCGCGGGGATCAGTTCTTCGAGTTCTGTCCCATCCGGCAC
>CAYSYY010000124.1:0-9141 GCA_964435265.1 uncultured Gemmatimonadota bacterium | reverse complement strand
CACTCTGAGCCCTGTTCCACTCTTCTGCTTTTTATCTCTCATTTTTTAAACCCTCCCCCGTCCCTCACGTTTTCCCGCCCTCCTGCATCCGCGACTTGATCTTTAACCGATCAATTTCTTTACTACTTTCAATAACTCTTCCGGCTCAAAGGGTTTCACAAAACAGTCCTCTACCTTTAGCTCTTTAGTCATCTCTAAATTAAG
Organism: uncultured Gemmatimonadota bacterium; assembly: GCA_964435265.1. Taxonomy (GTDB): domain Bacteria; phylum Blakebacterota; class Blakebacteria; order Blakebacterales; family Blakebacteraceae; genus CAYSYY01. Next base: position 8,937 of record CAYSYY010000124.1, on the reverse strand, counting down.
AGCGTCGGCGCTGGCGGTTAAAAGGATTATCGGTGTATGCTTGAGCTGGTCATCGGCTTTCACCTGCCTGCAGACCTCCCAGCCGTCTATGACCGGTAAACGCAGGTCTAAAACTATCAGATGCGGCCTGTGCTCGTGTATCAGATCCATGGCTTTCTGGCCGTCGGTCGCCTCGATGATATCATAACCTGATTTTTTTAATCTAAAGGTCACCACCTTTAAAATATCCGGCTCATCGTCCACCACTAAGATTGTTTTGACCATGGCGGCTCGTTCTCCTTTTAAAATCTCTGCTGCAACAGCTTGCGCGCTATTGACAACAAGTCTTCCAGATCAAACGGCTTGGCGATCGATACCAAGGCCAATTCCTCCTGCCTGTCTTCTATTTTGATCAACTCTTCAGGATGGCCGGACATAGCTATAATAGGGATCCTTGAGGTATCTTTATCGCTCCTGAGCCTGCCGATGATCTCGAAACCGCTTATGTCTTTAAGTTTCATATCCAGAATCACCAAGTCGGGCCTGCCCCTGCCTATGATCTCAACGGCATCCAGGCCTTTTTCCGAACATGTCACGTCATGTCCTTTCTTCTCCAAGAAATTTTTAATGATACCGAGCATGGCCTTATCGTCATCTATTACTAAAATTTTATCTTTTGTCTTAATCGGTAAAATAAAGCGGAGGGCCGTGCCCTTGCCGAATTCCCCTGCCTCGCCGGCAGGCGGGGATTCTGCCCAGATCTTGCCCTTGTGCTTTTCAATTATCTCCTTGGAAATCGTCAGGCCCAAGCCCGTGCCGCCGGTCTTCCTCTCGGTGATCTTCCCTAATTGCCCGAACTGCTCAAAGAGCTTTCCCATATCTTCTTCCTTGATCCCCGGCCCGGTATCCTTCACCGAGACCTGGATGATGTCATCGCCGCGGCCTGAGACGACAGCGATGCTGCCGTTTTCCGTGAACTTGATCGCGTTACTCACCAGGTTCGTCAACACCTGAACGATCCTGTCCCGGTCGAATTTCACCCGCGGCAGGCCCTCCCCAAGATGAAGGGCGAACCCTAAACCCTTCTTATCTGCCAAAGGCGCCATGGTATTGTGGACTTCCTTGATCGCTTCATTGATATCGTTCTCCTGGATATTGAATGCCATCTTCTGCGCATCGAGTTTCTGGAAATCCAAAACATCATTGATCAACCTGGCGAGCCTGTCCACATTTCTCTTGGCCAGGCTCAAAAAGTCTTGTTGTTCCGCATTGAGGACCCCCGCTGCGCCTTCTAAGACAATGGCGATCCCCTCCCTGATGCCGGTGAGAGGCGTTCTTAGCTCATGAGAGACCGTAGAAGTAAAATCTGATTTTGCTTTCATGGCTTCTATAAGCATTTCTTCCGTCTTCCTACGCTCGGTGACGTCTCTAAAGAGACCCAAGAGATACGTTCTTCCAGCCAGTGTTACAGAAGAAGTGTTGACGTCAGCATAAAACACACTGCCGTCTTTTCTTTTCACCGGAAGATCTTTACCCAATGCAATCTCTCTTCTTAGTTGCCTCTCAAACCATCCCATGACATAGGGCAAATCTTCCTCGGGATGAATGTCCGTGACCCCTAATTTTTTGATCTCTTCAAGACTATAACCTAACATTTGACAGGCCTTATTATTGCCGGTATAAAATTTTCTTGTCTCCTCATCCGCTAGAAGTATCCCGTCGTTCGCATGATCAAAGATTGCCCTAAAGCTTGCCTCGGACTCCTTAAGCGCCTCCTGTGCCCGTTTGCGCTCGGCGATCTCTTTGTTGAGGTTTTCGATAGAGGTCGTCGAAGTCCTTAGATGCGCGGTCATTGCGTCGAATGCCCGGGAAAGCTGTCCCACCTCATCTTTGGCATTTGTTCCTACCTTGTGATCTAGATTGCCGCTGCCGATGATCTCAGTTCCTTTGTGCAGCCTGTGAAGCGGGCCGGTGACCAACCCAGAGATCCATATGCCTAATTGCCAAGCGATGAAGGGCACCAGAGAAATAGTCAGAAAAAAGACCAGGCGTAGCAGACGCAACGACCGGTACGCCTCTTTCGCGTCTATCTCGGCTAAAACCCCCCACTGCATCTGAGGTATGTATCCATGCGCTCCGAGGACCCGCACACCGCGATAATCAGGGAAAATATCTATCTCTCTCTTTTCGGATAATGGATGTTCTTTGCCTTTATGCAACCAGGCTTTCCTTACATTCTGGGTATCCACCCTCTGTTTCAAGACCGCATCTTCCTTAAGTCGGGAAGGGGTGATCATAAACCCGTACTTATTGACGATGTAGATCTCACCCGTATCGCCCAAGCCGGTTCTCTCCGCAACAATATCGTTGAGATCGTTCAGTCTCGCTCTTGCCCCAAGCACGCCTAATAATTCACCTGTTCGGCTGTCAAAAAGCGGCCCGGACACGGCTATGAGAGCCTCTTTATATGCCTGAGAATAATGAACATCCTTGATGTGGGTTTCTTTCTGGCCGCCCAGAAAAAGGGCATCCGTGGAATAATCTGATCCGACCCTGCTTTCGTTGCTGGAGGCCGCCACCTTGCCTGATATATCCAATAACAAAAATTCAGCTATCGCGGGATTGGCCTCTTTTGTCCGCTGGAGCTGTTTCATCGCCTGCTCAAAGGCTTCGCCCTGCTGCGGCGGGACCTTGTCCTGTTGCGGATCTTCTTTGTTGTTGTATTTTAAAAGACCCTCCAGGGCCGTGCTTTTTGATAGCTGCTCCATGGAAATCTTCAGCATCTCGAGATAGGTCTCTATATGCCCGGCCCGGGAGGCGACTACCGTTTCTAGATTGTTATCTATGGACTTTCGCAAGCCGTCTTTTGCAATTGAATAAAAAATGGACGCGGCAGTACCTGCAAGAATCAGAGCTACGGCCAAAAAAGAAAGGCTTATTTTATTGGCTATCTTCATAGAGTCTTTCTAACAGCGTATGGTTTAAGGATTTTGCCGCATCGGGCCTTTGGGAAATCCTGGCGTTCGCCAGCTTGATCCCGGCAATAGCGTTAAAAACCTCGGCCCATTCCTGGGCTGCTGCCGGACTTCGTTGCTGCCCGTGATCTTCCCACTGAAGCCCTTGGACCTGCTTTCTATATTGCTCGGGAGTGATTGCGTAATGTTTGGCGATTATTTCGCTTGCTTCGACCGGATGCCCCCTATAAAAATCAAGGCCCTTAAACCAAGCGCGCATTATTTTTTTTACTAACGCCGGGCTGTTCTCCACCAAATCCCTTCTCACGTTTAAGGTATCGATGATTATGCCTGGATGTTCTTTGGTGCTCGTTAAAATATGCGCGCCCGGTCTCTGAAGCGCCTTTGTGACTTGGGGTTCCCAGGTCACGCAGGCATCTGCTTTACCGTTTAAAAAGGACGCAGCCGCTTCTTCGGCCAGCTCAGGCACAAGTATCACATCATTAAGCGACAACCCCTCCTCCTGAAACAAAACTGCTAGTAACGTTTCGCCGACATCGTCTCTTGCCAAAGCCACCCTTTTGCCCTTTAAGTCCTCTAATGTCGTGATGTTTTCGGTGGCGACAATGGCGTCGCTTCCGAAAGACCGGTCGATCTCCATGACCGCTACGATCGGCGTGCCTTGAGCCACTTTTGAGACGAGCAGATCAATGGTCCCGGCTTCGCAATCAAGCATGCCCCGATTAAAGGCATCGCGCCGGGCCGAATCTGACTGCTCATCGATAAAGACCAGTTCGATACCCTCTTCTTTACAAAACTCTTTCTCCTGGGCAAGATAAAACAGGCCGTAGCCCACCCACTCCTGAAAGGCGATATTGATCCCTTTAAGTTCTTTTGCTTTTAAAAAAGGCGCGCAACCGCCGACCGCAAAGAGTGCCAATAAAACCGCTGACAGCCGCGTCCTTCTCCCCATATATTTCTCCTCCTCGCCCTTCAGCGCTCTTTTCTCCTTAGGAGCATCTTGATCCTTGCCAATAGGTTATCCGCATCAAAAGGCTTGGTGATGTAATCATCGGCGCCGGCATCGATGCCTCTGAGCTCGCTTTCCTTGTCTTGCCTGCCTGTAAGCAGGATGATGGGAATGACGGCGGTCTCCAACTTGGACCTTAATTCTTTGGCGGCTTCAAGGCCGCTCATTTTCGGCATGGTCACATCCATGATGGTCAGATCCGGTTTCTCCTTATGCGCATACTCCAGTGCTTCCCGGCCGTCTCTGGCCTTGACCACATCGTAGCCGGCACCGGTGAGGCGTTTTTCCAAAACTTTCAGGATACCTTCGTCGTCATCGACAATAAGTATTTTCAAGTTCTTGCCTGTCTCCCTTGACTTCCGGGTGATCTTCTCTTCCTCTCTGATGCCTATGACGGCGGATATCTCTTCTAACGTAGTTATGCCCTGCGCTACCTTCTCCATTCCTGCGTTGACCAACGGTTTTAACCCGCTGTTTCTTGCGGCATTGAATATCTCATCCTCTGCGGCTTTTCCGGTGATCAGGCTTCTTATGTTTTCGCTGGCTCTTAATATCTCAAAGATGGCGGTCCTGCCTAAAAATCCGGAAAAACCGCATTTCAGACAGCCCTTGCCGCGGTAAAATTTCTCTATCTTCAGTTCGTCAATATATTTTTTAAAGTCATCCAACAGGCGTTCATCCGGAGCATATTCTTCCTTGCAATAAGGGCAGGTGTTCTTTGTCAATCTCTGGGCGACGATGAGGATGAGCGATGAGGCGATCAGATAAGGCTCCAGGCCGATATCCAATAACCGCGCAATGGTAGATACCGCATTATTGGTGTGCAGGGTAGAAAATACAAGGTGCCCGGTCAAAGAAGCGCGGAAGGCGATATCCGCAGTCTCCCTATCCCGGATCTCTCCCACTAAGATGACGTTCGGATCCTGCCTTAAGATACTCCTCAACCCAGTAGAAAAAACGACATCTATTACAGGATTAACCTGTACTTGATTAATGCCCTCCATTAAATATTCTATGGGGTCTTCAATGGTCACTATATTTGTTTTCTCGTTTTTTATAAAATTTAAAGTGGCATAAAGGGTCGAGGTCTTGCCCGAACCTGTGGGGCCGGTAACGAGGATTATCCCCTGAGAGCTGGCAACGGCTTCTTTATAAACATTTAACTCATTTTCTTCAAAGCCGACCGTAGCCAGGTCGATCTTCGCTTCTTTAGGGTCCAAGATCCTTAGCGCTACTTTCTCGCCATAAAATGTGGGTATGGTAGAAATTCTTAGATCGATCTTGCGGTCATTAAAAAATATTTTGATCCTCCCGTCCTGGGGCTTACGGTTTTCCGTAATGTCCAATTCCGCTAAAACTTTTATGCGTGCGGTAAGGGCAGGACTGACCTTAATAGGAGCTTCCATGATATTTCTCAAGTCGCCGTCTATCCTATACCTTACCTTGACGACATTTTCCTGGGGTTCGATATGGATATCGCTGGCCCGGGCCCTGAAGGCATCGCTTAATATAAGGTTGAACAACCTTACTATCGGCTCTCCCCCCTCTTTGACCGACTGGGCATCAAGCCTTGTCTCGCCTCCCCCCTTGTCTTTAATGACCTCGATCTTATCCTTCTGCGCGACATTTTTTAAAATATCATAAAGGCTGTCATCTATTTGGTAATACTGTTCGATGCGCTTGGCGATCTCGCTTTCTGTGCAAAGAACGGGTTTTATATTTAACTTGGTGATTATTTTCAGGTCGTCTAAGGCCTCGATATCCTGCGGATCGCTCGTCGCTAATATGACCGTATCCTGCTCTCTGCGCACGGGAAAAACACCATAACGCTTCGCCAGTTCATAAGATATCAGTTCTGTGGCGCGGGCATCTATCGCCTCCTTATCGAGATCTAAAATGGGCATATCGAAAACGTCCGCCGTGACCCTGATCAAGTCCTCTTCCTTGATAAAACCCATCTCTACCAATAATTCCTGGAGGGGCTTTTTCGCGCCGATACGCTTGGCCCTGGCATCATTAAGCTGTTCTTCGTTTATGAGGCCCTTTTTAAGAAGGGTCTCTATCAGGACCGACATTTCATTTCAGCCCTTCTGTTTCTTTAAAATATCCTGGATCGTGGACAGCAACACATCGGGCTCGTAAGGCTTTTCCAGATAAGCCTCCACACCTTCATCTAAGATCTGTCGTTTATAGTCCTCATTTTTGGCCCCCGTAAGGACGACTACGGGCGTATAGCGGATCTCTGCAGCCATCTTGATGTTTTTTAAGACCGAAAGCCCTCCGCCGGCAGGCAACATTAAATCCAGGATTATCAGGTCCGGCTTCTCTTTATGCGCGAATCTCACTCCTTCATAAGCATCGGCCGCCACGACAACTTCAAAACCAGCCTGCGTCAGCCTCTTGGTGACGACCTTTACGGTATCCGGCTCATCTTCAATGATCATAATTTTACTCATAATTCATCTCCCCCTTCCGGCACTGGTTCTCGTATGCCCATACGGGTTTGTTCATCTTATAATATATTAACAAATACTTTATTATATACCAATATATATTTTAGTATAATTTGGTATTATAAAAGGGCGTAAATGTGTTCCAGGGGGGCATCTCGGGTGGTCTGGGGTGCCGCTTTCTGCGACAAAAAACCCAAGGCACGCATTTCTGCAGCACCTTGGGTCAATATTTAAAAACCGGCGAAAAGGGGTCCTGTCTATCTCTTTTGGTTCCTCACCTCATTCTTTGAGCGGACGATTACCGGGGACGCCGGCGGAAACGGGTTAAAACGTGTTTGATCGGTGCGTAACGTCGCCTATTCTTCCCGCCCTTAGCGGCCGGTCCATGGCTTGCGCGCATCGGCGCCCGTTTTAACGGCCGCTGTCTTTTCGCTTCGCGAAACACTCCTTGCAATAGATGGGACGAGCTCCGCTGGGCTTAAAGGGGACTTCGCACTCTTTCTTGCAATCCGAACAGACCGCCTTATGCATCTCCCGCGGCTGCCTTTCATATCCGCCTTGAAAAGCCATTTTGTTCCCTCCTTGTAAATATCTGTCTTAAGGCATAAAGAATAACAAATACACATTAACTCTCGAGCGGCTGTTTACCTGCGGCCTTTCCGCTTGTAAGCAAACGGCTTCTTCTTATGATCAAACCCCTCCTTTCGGTCGTCGTTATGTCTTGCAAAATGACGGTCCTGGCCAAAATCACCTTCCCGGGAGTCACCGGGACGTTTTTCGAAAGGACGGTGAGGACGGCCAAAAGACCGGGAATGTCTTGAAAAATGCTTCTCGCTAAAAGGCCTGCGCGAAGACTGATCGATCAAGATATCTATCTTTTTCTCCAAAAAGACCAGCTGCTGCTGCATCCTTTTGATCAAGACCGCCACATCCGGCTCCGCTTGCGGCGGCGCCGGAGCATTTCCCTGCCCAGACTCTTCGGCCATATTACCCTTCTTTCTTTTAGCCGACCTTCATCCCTGCGGGCCTCTGTGGACCTTTTAGGGCTTCATTATAGCCGAATTACGGCCGCAAACAACAAAATTCGGCCGGCGAGCTTGTTTATCGAACAGGAAAGGGATGCGGGAAGGGTCTATTCTCCATATCCAAGGCCTAAATCGGGCACGCCCTATTATAGCGTGTTTGCCCAAAAAAGACAAAGCGGAAAGTTCAAAGGCCGCGGGCCGCTGCCCCTTTACACCGCGCCCAAAACATGCTATAAATACCCCCGACCCGGCACATGCGGGCCGGCCCCCGGGGCCGCGCCCCTTACCTAAAATAAACACGATGGTGGGTGTAGCTCAGCTTGGATAGAGCATCTGACTGTGGCTCAGATGGCCGCGGGTTCAAATCCCGTCACCCACCCTTATCTTTCGCCTTCGGTTCTTTGTGACTGCCGAGATGCTGCGAAAATTTGCATGGCCCCTTCCGCTCATCATCACCCTACTTCTTGGGACACGCGCATCGGCCATGGATCCGGGCCTTGAACCTTCCTATCTCAAACTCCACCGCAGCGGCGAACTCAAGCAACGCGGCGAGGCGCTCTGGGAAAAGATGAAGAGCTGCTCGCTGTGTCCGCGCGACTGCGGCGTCGACCGGCTGTCCGGCGGGAAAGGATACTGCCGGGCCTCCTCAGAGCTCATGATCGCCTCGGTCTACCCCCACTTCGGCGAGGAGGAGGCGCTCGTCGGCACAGGGGGCTCGGGCGCCATCTTCTTCTCGAACTGCGGCCTGAGGTGCGTCTTCTGCATCAACTGGGAAATCAGCCACAAGGGGGAAGGCGATCCGGCAAGCGTCGAGCGCCTGGCGGAGATGATGCTCCTCCTTCAAAAAAGGGGCTGCCACAATATCAACGTGATCACGCCCACGCACTATCTGCCGCACATCCTCTTCGCCCTGGACACGGCCGCGGCCCAAGGGCTCAGGCTCCCCCTCGTCTACAACACCTGCGGGTGGGAACGCCCCGAAATACTCAAGGTGCTCGACGGCGTCGTCGATGTCTACCTGCCCGATTTCAAGTACTGGGACCCTGTCATGGCCGATACCTATTCGCCGGGCGCGGCGAGCTACCCGCAGACCGTCAAGGCCGCGCTCCTGGAAATGCAGCGACAGGTGGGCACGGCCGAACGCGATAAGGACGGCCTGATACGCCGGGGATTGATGGTCCGGCACCTCGTCATGCCCAATGACGTCGGCGGCTCCAAAGAGATCGTCCGGTGGATCGCGGAGAACCTGCCTAAAGACACCTACCTTAATATCATGTCTCAGTACACGCCGGTGCACCGGGCCCCGGAGTTTCCGAAGATCGCGCGCCGGATCACCCGCAAGGAATACGAGGAGGTCGTCGACCTGGCCAGGGCGCTGGGACTCACCAACCTCGACGTGCAAGGATATTAGGACATAACGGTCGGTCCACAACAAAGGGGAAGACATGTTCAGGGAGAAGATCAAGGTACTGGATTGCACGGTCCGCGACGGCGGG
>CAYSYY010000123.1:0-9166 GCA_964435265.1 uncultured Gemmatimonadota bacterium | reverse complement strand
GCAGGGGGGTACGCCGGCCCAGGATATGGGTGACGAAGCCCAGCAGGAGCAGGGCGCCGAGGGTGATTAGGATGAGGGCGATCTCGTGCATGCTGCCCCAATATGATCCCACCGACCGACGTCCGGCCGGAGCGAGACCGGCTCAACCGGAGCGAGACCGGATCGGCCGGAGCGAGACCGGCTCAGCCGGAGCGAGACCAGCTCAGCCGGAGTGAGATCGGCTCGACCGGAGTGAGACCAGCTCAGCCGGAGTGAGACCGGCACGGCCGGTGGTTATGGCCGGACCGGATGGTCAGCGCAGCCGGGCTGAAAAGTATAACCCTTCCCCGTTCGGGCCCTCCGGTGCCTGCATGAAGGCGGTGCCGTCGGCTGCGAAGGCCATCGGGAGCATCGGCGCCGGGAAACTGCCCAGGTAACGGTGGTCGGGATCGAAGAGATCAACCCGGTTGCGCTCGATGTCCGCGGTCCGGGCCAGCACCCAGACGTGCCCGAGCGGATCGAGGCGGATCGAGCCGATCGCCTGCCGGCGCTCGGCGAACTGCCAGCGTCGCCGGATCTCCTCGTTCGAGAGGGTGGTGCCGTCGCCGCTGGCGAAGACCGCGTGGGCGAAGAAAGCTTCGCGTTCCCGCTCGGTGACGGTCAGGTCGGGGGTGGGCGCAACGGTGCGGCGCACGAGGCGCCCCGCGAGGTCGCGTTCCTCGAAGGCGTACTCCCCGCCGGTGACGGTCACCAGGCGCCCCGACGGAGCGTACGACCAGTGCAGCTCCACGGCGTAGGTGGGACGGGTATCGAAGGGCACGACGCTGCCGTCGGGTCGGTGCAGTTCGACGATTATCTCGGGCATGCTCTGCAGGGTGGCCAGGGTATCGACGGTACCCGCCTCCAGGTCCCAACACAGCAGCGACAAGAGACCGCCGAGGGCGTCCAGCGCGTTCAGCACCCGGCCGTCGGGCATAACGGCGCAGCGGTTGGCATCGGGGGCCAGCCGGGCCTGATGGGTGATGGTGCGCCGGAAGTCGCCGTCGCGGCCGAAGACAGAGAAGCGTATCGGCATGATGTCACCGACCCAGACCTCGTCGCCGACCACGTTCAGGAAGCGGGGGAAGCCGAACTCACCCGGTCCCTCGCCGCGGCCCCCGAAGACAGTGCGCATGCGGCCGGCGAGGTCGGTCTCGACCACCTGCCGATTGCCTGAATCCAGCACGTAGAAACCGTTATCGGAACCGGCTGCCGTCGTCAGCCGGCTGAAGAGATAGCCGGATGCGCCGCTCCACACATCCCACACCGCCACGGTGTCGAGCTCGAGGGTCCGCAGGGGCAGAGCGGTATAAGTGGTCTGGATGACGCCGGAGGGGAGGGTCTCGACGGTGACGTTCCCTTCGGGGCCGCGGGCGCAGCCGGCGGCGAGCAGGACGGCGGCAAGCAGGATGCTGACGAGCACGGCGTCGGGGCGCGCGACGACCGGAGACGGGACGGCGGCGAGCAGGGGAGGATGATGCCTCATGGTGGGTGCCTCCCTCATATCGATCTGCCGACACGACCGGGGCGGCTCACCCGGATCGCTCTCCGTTGCCTTGAACCCGCCTCCGGTCCGTATAGTTGAGGCGATCTTTTACCCGGGGTTCCCTGACCCGCTATGATGGGCGGCGGGGAAACAGAATCAAGGAGACAGGCCCATGCGGTACCGGCAGATGATCCCGACAGCGGCGGTCCTTCTCACCCTCATCCTGCCGGCGGCCGGGGTTCGCGCCCAGGGGGCGAGCGCGGTCCAGGAGACCGTCACCATCCCGACCTATCCGTTTTCAGAACCCGATCCCCTCCCGATCCTGGTTACCCGGCCGGCGATCTGGCCGTACTTCTCGTTCCGCACGTTCGGTCACGAGGCCGAGGCGCGGGCGTGGACCACGGTGCGGCTGGAGAACGATTTCATCCGCGTTCTGCTCCTGCCCGAGGTGGGGGGGAAGGTCTGGGGGGCGATCGAGAAGGGGACCGGCGAAGAGTTCCTCTACCTCAACAGTGTACTCAAGTTCCGGCAGATCGCCATGCGGGGACCGTGGACCTCGGGGGGGACCGAGTTCAACTTCGGCCTCGTGGGGCACACTCCGGCCTGCGCCACCCCGGTCGACTACCTGGTGCGCACCAATCCCGACGGCAGTGTGAGCTGTTTCGTCGGCACCCTCGACCTGCCCTCGCGGACCCGCTGGAGCGTCGAGGTGCGCCTGCCCCCCGATGCGGCCTGCTACGAGATGCACTCCCGGTGGTCGAATCCGACTCCCTACCGGCAGTCGTACTACGCCTGGATGAACAACGCCGTGCGCACCGGCGACGACCTCCGGTACATCTACCCCGGCACCTCCTGGGTGCCGCACGGCTACGACCTCCCGCTCAATCCCTGGCCGGTGACCGCCGACGGCCGGGACCTCTCCTGGTACCGCAACAACGACTATGGCGCCGACCACTCCTACTTCGTCTTCGGCACCTGGGAGGATTTCTACGGCGGGTACTGGCACGAGAGCGACTTCGGCTACGGGCACTGGGCCCGCTACGACGATCTGCCGGGCAAGAAAGTCTGGATCTGGGCCCTCTCGCGGCAGGGCGCCATCTGGGAGGATCTGCTCACCGACACCGACGGCCAGTACAGCGAGCCGCAGGCCGGGCGTCTGCTCTCCCAGTCCGATCATGCCCTGTTCGCACCGCTCACCTCCGATGCCTGGAGCGAGGCGCTCTTCCCGGTGCGCGGGATCGGCGGTCTGGTGAAGGCCTCGCCGTACGCGGCCCTCAACGTGGAGCGGCGCGAAGACGGCGGGGTGCGGATCGCGGTGTGCGCACTGCGCCGGCTCGACGACGAACTCTTGGTGACCTGCGGCGGCCGGACCGTCCTGCGCGAGCGGCTGGAGCTGGGACCGATGCAGGTCAGGGACCGGGTCATCGACCTGTCCGGCAGCGGCGGCGGGGACTACCTCACCGTCGAGGTGGGGGAGAAACTGCAGTGGAGCGAGGATCCCGCCGACACGCGCCTGGAACGCCCCTTCCCCTTCCGAACCCCCGATGAGAGCACCCCCGAGGGACTCTACCTGGCCGGGGAATGGCGCGAGCAGCGCCGGGAGTACGCCGCGGCCATGCAGAAATACCGGGCCTGCCTGGCGGGGGAACCGCAGCACGTGCGGGCCATGACCCGGCTGGCCGAGCTGCACTGCCGGCGGGCCGAGTACGATATCGCCCTCGGCTACGCCCGGCAGGCGCTCGAGATCTCGATGTACGATCCCGAGGCCAACTACGTCTACGCTCTCATCTGTCGCCGCACCGGGCGGAGCGTGGATGCCATGGAGGCCTTCGGCTGGGCCGCCCGCTCACCGGGGCTGCGTTCCAACGCCTGGACCCAGCTCGCCGAGCTCAACCTCGCCGCCGGTCGGCTCGCGGCCGCGGCCGAGTATGTCCGGAGGGCCAGGGGAGCCGACGCGGGGAACCTGCGGGCCGCCCGGATCGAAGCGATCGTACACCGTCGGCGTGGGCGGGGCGCCGACGCCCGGCTCACCCTCGGGTGGCTGCTGGGCACCGATCCGCTCGATCACCTGGCCCGGTTCGAGCTCTACCTGCTCGATCCGTCAGAGGAACGGCGGGACGAGTTCACCGGTCTCATCCGCTCCGAGCTGCCGCATGAGCATTACCTCGAGATGGCCGTCTTCTATGCTTCGCTGGGGCTCAACGATGAGGCTCGACAGCTGCTCGAACTGGCGCCTGACCACCCGGTGGTGCAGCTGTGGCGGGCCTGGCTCGAGCGGGGGAGCCGGCCCGAGGAGAGCCGCCGCCTGCTCACCGGGGCCCTGGCCGCGGATGCCCAGCTGGTCTTTCCCTTCCGGGAGGAGACGATCCCCGTGCTCGAATGGGCGCGCGCGGAAGCGGCCGTCGGCGGTCTCGAGACCTGGAAGGCCGACTGGTACCTGGGGCTGGTGCTCGGGGGGTTGGGGCGGACCGACGAGGCGCTCGAGCTCTTCCGGGGCTGCGGCGACGTTTCCTTCGCACCCCTGCACCTCACCGTCGGCTACCTCGATCCCGCCGAAGCCCTGAGCCGCTTCCGGCGAGCCTGCGAGCTCGAACCAGACTCGTGGCAGAACGTCCACCACCTGGTGACCCGGCTCCTGGCGGAGGGCGGGCTCGACGAGGCACTCGCCGTCACCGAGAAGGCTGCGGCAGAGTTCCCCGGCAAGGCCGTCCTGACCATGGACCGGGCCCGGGTCCTCTTCCGTAACGGCGGATTCGCGGCCACCATCGGGCTGCTCGATGCCCTCGAGATGCTCCCGTATGAGGGGGGCTGGGAGGCGCAGAACCTGTGGATGCGCTCCCACGTGCGCCTGGCCCTCGAGGAGATGGCGTCAGGCCGGTACCGCGACGCCATCGACCATCTCGAGGCTGGCAAGGCCTACCCCGAGAACCTGGGCACGGGAGCGCCGTACGAACCCGACACCCGCCTGCAGGACTACCTGATCGCGGTCTGCTGGGAGCGGGTGGGGCGGCGGGGCAGGGCGGAGGCGTACCGGCAGGCGGTGGCCGACTACACCGTCCGGCACGGGGCCGGGCGCGGCCCGGGGCAGCTCTTCGGCCTGCTGGCCCTGCGCGATCTCGGACGCGGCGCCGAACTCGACCGGCTGCTCGCCGATCTGGAGGCCCGTCCCGCCGGGGATGCTCCGGCGCGGTGGGCGCTGGCGGTCTACCGGCGGAACCGTCAGGACATCGAACGCCTCGAACCGGTCCTGGCGGCCGATCCCCGCACCAGCCCGCTCATACCGGCCGCCGCCGTGCTGGCTGAACTCATCGGAAGGGAGCTCTGATGATGCTTATCCCCGCCCGGATCCACCCGTTCCCGCAGCTGCGTCCGATCAGCCGTCATCGGCCGCGGCATCCGGTTCGACTCCACCTGTCACGTCGTCTGATCCACCTCTTCCGGTCGCAACGTACGATCCGCCTCCGCCGGCCGCGGCGTCCGATCCGCCGCGGACTGCCGGGCCTGCCGAGCCTGCTCGGGCTGCTGGTGCTGGTCTCCTGCAGCGGGCGGCCGCAACCGTGGACCCTCATCGTCGACGGTAACCGGGAAATGCGCCGGGAGGAACTGCGCCTGGCGGCCGGATATGCGGCCGATCTGCAGGGGTACCTGCGTAACCATGCCGGGGCCGACGATGCGGCCGCCGCCCGGGTCGAACTGATCAGAACCCTGGGTGAGCTGGGGGATGTCGGAGGAGCCGAACGGATCTGGCGGGAACTCCGGACCGGCCACCCCGACGATCCGCTGCTGCCGGCCGCCGGTCTGGAGATGGCCGAAGCGGCGCTGCGAAACGCCGATGCCGACGCCGCCGCCCGGGCGGTGCGGGGAACCCTGACCGGGGCGTACGGGTACGCCAACGAAGTCCGGCTCGTGCAGAACCTGGCGACGCTGCTGGCTATGCGGGGCCGACTCGCCGAGGCCCGGGAGGTCTACGATCTGGTCCGGGGGATGAGCGTCTACCTCGAATACCCCGCGCGCTTCAACTCGCTCGATATCTTCCTGGAATACCTGGACCGGGTGGGGGAGGAGTTCCCCCCGCTGGTCGGCACGGCCTTCGGAGGCGAAGCACTCGACACCCGGAGCTACCGCGGTCGGCCGCTCTTCATCCATTTCTGGCGCCGGCTGGGGAGCCTCAACCTGGACATGGCGTTCCTGGAGGCGCTGCAGCAGGACTACCCCGACCTGGCGGTGGTGAGCGTGAACGTGGGGGACGAACCGGAGGCGGTCCGGCAGGCGGTGCTCAAACACGCCCCCCGCTGGCCTTTCTGGCACGACGCCGACGGATCGTACGCGGATTCTCTCGGCATCACCTTCATGGGGCTCTACGTGCACGATCCGAAGGGGATCCTGCTCGACCGGGAGGGTCGGATCGCCGTCATGCCGGGGCGCGAGGGCGCCATCGCCCTGGGGCTGGCCGCTCTTGAAGGCCCGCCCGCGGGGGTCGCAGCGGAGCCGCAGCGGCCGTCTGCACCGGCTGCTGATGCCGATGCACGCGGCATCGACGGAAGCGGGGCCGGCGCCCGGGAGGCCGATATCCGCGGAGCCGATCCGGACGGAACCGTCATGCGTGGTGCTGACACGCGTGGATTGAAGGAAGCCTACACCCGGAACCTGATCGAGGTCCGTGACTCATCGGCCGACCGGCTCCTCACCGCTCTCGCCCGGGTGCTGGAGAACGATCCCGGCTCAGCCGCCGGAAGCCGGGCCTGTCTGGAGATTCTGAAAACGGCGGCGCTGACCGGTGATGTCGCGGCGGCGGAGCGGGCCTGGGGGGTCTGGAGCGAAGCCGGGGCGGGAGGAGTCGCTCCCGGGACCGGAGGAGCCGGAGTGGCGCGATCGGGAGCCGGCGCTCCGGCGGACGGCGAACCATACGAGAGGGCGGTTACTTTCGCCCTGGCCCAGGCCATGCTGACCTGCGGCGATCCGGAACGAAGCCGGGAGCTGGTCTACCGGGCCATCGGTTCCAGGCGCGAGCGGGAGGATCTCTACCTGCTCTGCGATCTTGCCGCCGCCCTCTCGGTGCTCGGCGACGTGGACGGTGCCCGGCAGGCGTTCGAGAAGATCATCGAGATCACCGGCGGCGCCGGCGCGTCCGCCTGGCAGGGATACATCGAAGCCCTCGACCGGGTCGGCCGGGAACTCGACCATTTCACCGCCGAAGGCCTCGACGGCGGCACGGTGGCCTCCCGCGATTACGCCGGACAGTTCCTGCTCATCGACTTCTGGGGATCATGGTGCCACGCCTGCATCCGGGAGATGCCGCACGTCTACGAGGCCTGGAACCGCTACCACGACCGGGGCTTTGCCGTTCTCGGGATCGTGGTACGCGACACGCGGGAGAAAGCACGCGCCTTCCTGCAGTGGACGGGATACCCCTGGGACCAGGCCTTCGACGGCGATTACTCGATCGCGCCGCAGCACGTGGTGGTGGGCTACCCCACCACCATCCTGGTGGACCGGCAGGGGCGGGTGCGCTGCACCCGTACCTTCGGCGGCGGGCTCGAGATCGCCCTTCGCCTGCTGCTCGAGCGCTGAACGGGAGGTACCTTGGAGCCGGATGAGAGCGCCGGCGATCCTTCAGGCGGGCGTGAGGCGGCGCACCCGGCGGGCGATCTTTTTCCTCAGTTTCTCCAGCGAGGGCGGGGGTCCGAGCCTGACAGCGCAGCCGTCGATGAAGAGGTCGTCCACCCGGCCCCACTCCGCCCGTACGGCCGGGTCTGAGGTGTCGAGGCGGGTGTACTGGACCGCTTCGCCGAACTCAGCCGCCGCCTGCCGGGCGCGCTCGTGGGCCAGGTTCTGGGCCATGCACCAGCCCCAGGAGAGCGAGACGACCGAGACCTTCCCGGTCACGGGGGTGGGGGTCTTGAGCGGCCGCATCCAGCGGGGGGGGAGGGCCTCGGGAGTGAACGGCTTCCACACCAGCCGGGCCATGCCGAGGGTGTCGGCGGGTGCGTACCCGTGCCGTCGGAACCAGGCCGCCTTCATCCAGAAAGGCAGCTTCAGACCCCAGGCGGCCATCCCGGTCGCACCGAGAGCCCGGGCATCCTCCTCGGCCGCCGCCAGCAGGGCCGTTCCCATGCCCCGTTTCTGGAAATTACCGCGGCCTTTCTTATACCCGTGGACCCAGATGCAGTAGATGAAGAAGAGGCCCTCGCCTTCAGCGAAAGAGGACTCGATCGGGCCGTACTGGATCATGCCGCCGACCGTGCCCGCATCGTCCAGAACCAGTTTCGCACGCAGGCCCTCCCCCTGTGCCTTCCGGTACCACTCCGCCCGGCCGGTCCCGGCGCCGGCGGCCTCGTTCGACCAGTCCTCGAGGCAGCAGAAGAAGAGCTCTTCATGCTCGGGGCCTACATTTATAATCCGCATGACAGGAGAGAAATACAGGCATTGACCTCGGACGGGAAGTGCATAATCTCAGGGAGTATGCTCTCAGGAGGAATGCACAGGTCCCCGGAGGGAATCTGCGTCCTTCACATCCACCCGGGCGGCGCTCGACGGCCGGCCGGAGGGCCGACCGACCGACCGACCGACAACTCGCACCCTGAGCCGCCGCTCATCTCCACAGCGAACCGGAGGAGGCACCGGAGGTGGCTACGTACAAGGGGACGATTGCGATACTCACCGGAGGCGGGGACGTACCCGGCCTCAATCCCGCCATCCGGGCCGTCACGGTCCGCGCTCTCAGGGAAGGGTACCGCGTGCTCGGTATCAAGCGCGGCTGGGCCGGGCTGGTCGACATGGTGCCAGAGAACGGAACCGACAACAGCCACTGCTATCAGGAACTGGAGCGGGACATAGTCAACCGGGCCGGGCGGACGGGCGGGACCTTCCTGCACACCTCCCGCACCCGACCGAGCCACCTGCCCCGATCGATTGTCCCTCCGCACCTGCAGGATCGGTACACCGACGAGATCAACGACGTGACCCCGACAGTCCTCGAAAACCTCGCCCTCCTCGACATCGACTATCTGATCCCGATCGGCGGTGACGACACCCTCAGCTATGCCCAGCGCCTGCACAACGAGGGCTTCAAGGTCGTGGCCATCCCCAAGACGATGGACAACGACGTGCCGGGCACCGACTACTGCATCGGCTTCTCGACCTGCATCACCCGCACCATCGAGCTGACTCATAAACTCCGCACCACGGCCGGATCGCACGAACGGCTGCTCGTCATCGAGGTGTTCGGGCGCTACGCCGGCTACACCGCCCTGATGCCGACCATGGCGGGGGCCGCCGACCGATGCGTCATTCCCGAATACCCCTTCCCGATCGAGCTGCTGGCCGAACTGCTGATCGCCGACCGCAACCGTCACCCCAGCCATTACGCCGTGGTGCTGGTGTCCGAGGGGGCGGTGATGACCCAGGACCCAAAGATGCATTTCGAGAGCGACGAGACCGACCAGTACGGACACAAGAAACTGGGCGGGGTCGGCGACAAGGTGGCCGAGGCGCTCAAGGAGATCTCACCGCAGTACAACAACGGGCGGCGCATCAACGTGGTGAACCAGCGGCTGGGGTACCTGGTGCGCTGCGGCGATCCCGATGCCCTCGACTCGATCGTACCGATGGCATTCGGGACCCTCGCTCTCGATCTGGTTCTCGAAGGTATCAGCGGCCGGC
>CAYSYY010000122.1:0-9224 GCA_964435265.1 uncultured Gemmatimonadota bacterium | reverse complement strand
TCGCCGAGGCGCACCTGATCCCCGCCGAGACCATCGACGGCAACGACGTTCTGGCTGTGACCGGGGCGGCCGGCCGCGCCGGGGACCGGGCCCGCCGGGGTGACGGTCCCACCTTCATCGAGATGGTGACGTACCGCTGGCGGGGGCATGTCGGCCACCGCGAGGATAACGATGTCGGCGTGCGGCGCAGCGGGGACCTCCCCCTCTGGAAGCAGCGCGATCCCGTCAGACGGCTGCAGGAGGGGATGGTCGCGGCCGGCGTCCTGAACCGGGAGGAGGCGGCCGCGCTGGACGAGGAGGTTCGGGCGGAGGTCGAAACGGCTCTCGCCGCCGCCCGCCAGGCTCCCTGGCCCGATCCGGGATCGACCGCACGCTATCTCTTCATGGAGCATCCCCATGAATAGACCGGCCGGGGGATCTCAATGAGCATATCCAGCCAACACATGCGCTACGACGCCGCCATCCGGGAGGGTTTCCGTTACCTGCTGGCCAATCACCCCGAGGTGTTCGTCATGGGGCAGGGGCTGTGGAGTCCCTGGTACGTGGGGAACTCGATGAGCGAACTCGAGAAGGAGTTCGGAGCCGAGCGGGTCATCGACACCCCGGTCTCGGAAGCGGCCTGCACCGGTGCCGCCCTGGGGGCGGCGATCGCGGGACGGCGCCCGGTGGTGGTGCACCCGCGGCTGGATTTCATGGTCCTGGCGCTGGATCCGATCGTGAACCAGGCCGCCAACTGGTCGTCGATGTTCGCCCGCCGGGTGCCCGCCCCGCTCGTCGTACGGGGGATCATCAACCGCGGCGGCGAGCAGGGAGCCCAGCACTCCCAGGCGCTGCATGCCTGGTTCGCCCACGTACCCGGCCTGCGGGTCGCCATGCCGGCCGGCGTGGCCGACGCCCGCGATCTGCTCGTCTCGGCCGTACTCTGCGACGATCCGGTACTCTACATCGACGACCGCTGGCTCTACGGCCGCGAAGACGAACTGCCCGCCGAACCCGACCGTGACGCCATCTTCCGGGGCTCGGCCGTCGTCCGGAGAGGGGAGGCGGCCACTGTGGCGGCGGCCGGGTACAGTGTCGTCCTGGCACTGGAGGCGGCCGATGCACTCTCAGCTGCCGGGCATGAGATCGAGGTGGTCGATCTGCGGGTCATCAATCCCCTCGATATCGGGACGGTGGCGGCGAGCGTGCGGCGGACCGGCCGGCTCGTTGCGGTGGACGGCGGGTGGGCCTCGTGCGGGCTCGCCGGAGAGGTGATCGCGGGCGTGGCCGAGCGCCTGGAACCCGGTGCCTGGAAGGCGGCGCCGCGCCGGGTGACCCTGCCCGGAGCGCCGGCGCCCACCAGCGGCCCTCTGGAAGCAGCCTACTATCCGACCGCCGCCGGCGTCGTCGAAGCAGTGTCCGGACTGCTGTGATCGACGGGAACCGGCCGTGATCAAACGCCTCTTCGATCTCTCAGCAGCCCTGCTGGCCCTGCTGATTCTCTCCCCCCTGCTCGCGGTCATCACGCTGGCCATTTCAATCGAGGACCGGGAGTCGCCGTTCTACCGGAGCGAGCGGGTGGGCCGGGACGGCGGATCCTTCCGGATGCTGAAGTTCCGTTCGATGATCACCGGGGCCGACTCGAGCGGGGTCATGTCGACCGCCGGTGATGACACCCGCATCACCCGGACCGGCCGGATCCTGCGCCGGTTCAAGTTCGACGAACTCCTCCAGCTCTTCAACATCGTGCGGGGCGAGATGAGCTTCGTCGGTCCGCGACCGAACGTGCCCACCGAGGTGGCGCTCTACTCCGGGGAAGAACGGGGGCTGCTCACCGTGCGCCCGGGAGTGACCGATCTCGCCTCGATCGTGTTCTCCGACGAAGGGGACATCCTGGCCGGAAGCGCCGATCCCGACCGCGACTACAACCTGCTCATCCGCCCGTGGAAGAGCCGGCTGGGATTGCACTACGTGCACCACCACTCGCTCGGGCTCGATCTCTCCCTGATCGCCCTGACCGCGCTGGCTCTGATCTCACCCCGACGGGCCCGGCGGCGGATCGTCCGAAGGCTGGAGCGGGCCGGGGCCGATCCGGAACTCGTGCAGGTGTGCCGGCGCGCCGGACCGCTGCGGCCGGCCATGCCCCCCGGTGTCACTCCCGAGACCTGGGAGGATCACCTCACCTACGGGTAGGGCGGTTCCGCCCGGCGGCTCTTCCCGGTATCTCCCCCGGCCGCTTTCCTGCAGGCTCCCCCCGGACCATCCTTCTTCATGCTTTCTCAATGACGAGCGATGGTTGTATCATCCTTCGATCCGGTTCGGCCGGCCGCATCACCCGGTTCTTCCATCCGCCATGGAAGAGTATTGACAGGTGCCTGGATCACCGTGAGCCATCCTGTTCTGAAATATTGTCTCGATCTGCTGCTGTGGAGCGCGGCGGGTTTCATCGCCTTCCGGCTGCGGCTCCCCGATCCGTGGCGGGACGGCCTGGCGGCCTCGCTCTTCTACATCCTCGGCTCGCTGCCGGTCCGGTGCCTGCTGGTTCCCTTCTTCAGCCTCTTCCGCCAGTCGTGGAGCCGGGTCGGCGTCCGTGATCTCATCCACATCGGTCAGGCGGTCGGCACCGGTGTCATCGTTCTGACCCTGCTCTCGCTGCTGTTCCGTTCGCTCATCGTCGTTCCGCTGAGCGTCCCGTTCATCGAGGGTGTCTTCGCCCTGTCCTTCCTCGGCGGCGCCCGGCTGCTGACCCGGCTCTGGTTCGAGCGGGGGGAGGCCCTCTCTTCTCCCGGGGGGATCCGGCGGGTGCTGGTGATCGGAGCCGGCGAGGCGGGTACCATGATCACCCGCGAGCTGCTGCGGCACCGGGAGACCGGGCTGCGGCCGATCGGCTTCCTGGACGACGCGCCGGGCAAGCAGGGAAGGCGGTTCGTCGGACTGCCGGTGCTCGGCCGGGTCACCGATCTGGCGCGGGTGGCCAGGGAAACCCGGGCCGAAGAGGTACTGATCGCCATCCCGTCGGCGCCGGGGATCGTGGTGCGGCGGATCGTCGACCTGGCGCGGGCGGCGGGGGTGCGCTACCAGATCATTCCGGGAGTCTACGAGATCCTGCGCGGCACGGTATCGGTTTCCAACATCCGCCGGGTGGATGTCGAGGACCTGCTTCGCCGGCGCCCGGTACGGCTGAACCAGGAACAGATCGCCGAATATCTCGGGGACAAGACGATCATGGTCACCGGAGCCGGGGGGACGATCGGTTCGGAGCTGGTCTTCCAGTGCGCCCGGTTCCGGCCCGAGCGGGTCATCCTGGTGGGGCGGGGGGAGTACAGCCTCTACGACCTGGAGCGGCGGATCGAGCGGCACTGTCCCGATCTGGCCTTCACGACCGTGATCGGCGACATGCAGAACCGGTCCAAGCTCGAGTACATCTTCGACCGGTACCGGCCCGGTGTGGTGCTGCACTCCGCCGCCCACAAACACGTCCCGATGATGGAGTGCAATCCCGACGAAGCGGTCATCAACAACATCAAGGGCACGATCAATCTCGTTGAGATGGCTCTGGAGTACGGGACACATCGGTTCGTAAACATCTCCACCGACAAGGCGGTGAACCCGACCTCGATCATGGGGGCCTCGAAACGGGTGGCCGAGTACCTGGTACGCCGGGTGGCCGACCGGGCCGGTCCGGACCAGATCCTGGTCAGCGTACGGTTCGGGAACGTGCTCGACAGCCGGGGGAGTGTGGTGCCGCTCTTCCGCGAGCAGATCGCCCGCGGCGGACCGGTCACGGTGACCCACCCCGAGATGATGCGCTATTTCATGACCGTCGAGGAGGCGGCCCAGCTCGTGCTGCAGGCTGCCGGCATGGCCGAGAACGGTGTCATCTACATCCTGGACATGGGCGAACCGGTGCGGATCGTCGATCTGGCGGCCGACCTCATCCGCCTCTCCGGCCTGGAACCGGGAGTGGATATCGACATCGTGTATACGGGGATTCGTCCCGGGGAGAAGCTCTTCGAGGAACTGCTGACCGAGGAGGAGGGGGTTCAGGCTTCCTACCACGAGAAGATCTTCATCGCTCCGAAGAATGGATTCGTCGACCACGTCCGCTGCGACCAACTCATCGGGGATCTCCTGCAGGCCGCCGAGGCGCGGGATCACAGAGCCATCAGGAGCGTGCTGCAGGAGCTTGTGCCGTCCTATCATGCCCTGGAGACCGAGTGAGAAGGAACCGGATATGAACACCGCCCCCTCTGAACCGACCGTTTCCCCGCAGCCGCCCGACGGCACGGAACCCCTTTCGCTCTATGCCTTCCTCGCCTCGCTGCTGGACAACCTGCGTCTGCTCGTCGGGTTGCCCCTCGTCCTGATGGTCCTTGCAGCCGGGATCACCCTGCTGAGGGGCGCCGAGTATGTGTCGGAATCGAAGTTCACCCCGAACACCACCCGGGGAGGCAGTGCGGGACTGGCGGCGCTGGCGGCCCAGTTCGGCATCTCGTCAGGCATGTCGGACAACGGCCCGCCGATCGATTTCTACGCCGAACTGCTGCGGTCACAGGAGTTCCTGGGCGAGGTGGCCGGTTCGACCTTCACGCTGGCGAGCGTCCCGCCCCGGTTCGGAGCCTTCACGGGGGATCTGGCGGCCTGCTTCCGCACCCCGGGGGCGACCGCTCAGGAGCGGCTCAGACGGACCGTCGAGGAACTGCGCAAGAGCATCACCATCCGCAAGGACGCCCCGGCGAATCTGGTCGTGCTCCGGGTACGGGCCGATCGCCCCGATCTGGCCGAGCTGATCAACCGCCGGCTCCTCGAGAACATCGACATCTTCAACCGGGAGAAACGCCGCTCCCAGACCCTGGCCGAGCGCCGGTTCGTGGAGGAGCGGATGGCGGCGTCCTATGACAGCCTGGTGGAAGCCGAGGCCCGCCTCCGGGACTTCCTGGAGCAGAATGTCGGGTATGAGAACTCCCCCACCCTGCGGCTGGAGTCGTCGCGGCTGCAGCGCCGGGTCGACCAGCGCCAGCAGATCTACCTGAGCCTGAGCCAGGCGTACGAGGAAGCACGGATCGACGAGGTCCGCGACACTCCCGTGGTCACCATCGTGGATCGTCCCGAAGGGTGGGTGCAGCGGGAGCGGGGGCTGATCAAGAACGGCCTGCTCGCCTTCCTCTTCGGGCTGTTCGCAGCCGGTGCGATCGTTGTCCTGCGGGATTTCCTGGCCGGCCAGCGCCGGACCGATCCCGAAGCCTTCAGGCGGTTCCGGAACCGCCGGCGCGATCTGCTCACGGGTTCCGGCCGCCCCCCCGCCGCCCCCCCGGCATGAGCGCACCGGCGCCGGTCAGCACGCCTGTCCCTATTGCGCGGAGGTACGGCCGCCCGGTGGCCGCCGGAGTGCTGCTCCTCGTGCTGGCGGGCCTTCCGGCCGGCAGGGGGGTTTCGGCACAGCCCGGCCTGATCGCCGAGCCGTTCCCGGCGCCGCACGATCCCCTCGTCACCTGCCTTCGGTACCTGCAACTCACCGGACGGGCGCCCCTCGAGCCGCTGATGATCCTGCCCTTCACCGCCCGCGAGGGCACCCGGGTGGCGGGACTCGGACCGTGGAGCCGGCACCTGATGGGGGCGCGCGCGGTCCGGATGACCGGGCCGGTCCGCTGGGGTCTCATGCCGCTGCGGCTGACCACGGTGATCAACAGCGACCTGCCCGAGGGAGGGAACGACGGCGTCCTCTGGGCCGGCCGGGAGCTCTCGGGCCGGCTCGAGCTGGGGATTCACGCCGAGATGGCGCCGGTCGCGATCCAGCTCGCTCCCGCGATCCACTTCAGCCGGAACCGGGATTTCGAGACCGTTCCCATGGATCGGGAGGGGTACTCCGCCTACCTCTACCCCTGGCATCCGGAGAGGATCGACCTGCCCCAGCGGTTCGGGGACGAACCGCTGGGGGGGATCGACTGGGGGCAGAGTGCGGTCGCCGTCACGGTGGCCGGCATCCGGGCACGCTACGGCACCCTGAACCTCTGGTGGGGTCCGGCGCGGTTCAATCCCCTCATCATGAGCGACAACGCCGCCGGCTTCCCCCATCTCTCGCTGGGGAGCGCCGAACCGTTCCGCCTGCTGGGGAGCCGCTGGGAGGTACAGGCGCTCTGGGGGACCCTGCACGAATCGGACTTCTTCGACGACGATCCCGACAACGACCGGCGGTTCGTGAGCGCCCTGGTCGGGGACGTGCAGCCCGCCTTCCTCCCCGGCCTAACCCTGGGGGGGGCACGGCTCTTCTACGAATACTACCCCGAGGGCGGGCTGCGCTTCGCCGACTGCGTCCGCTTCCTCGAGACCATCTGGAAGTGGAACCGTATCACCCCCGACAATCCCGCCGGCGATGATGAACGGGACCAGCTCCTCTCGCTCTTCGGCCGCTGGGTGTTCCCGGCGTCGGGCTTCGAGATCTACGCCGAATGGGGCCGCAACGACCACAGCGCCGACCTGCGCGACTTCGTCCGCCAGCCCGATCATTCACGGGCCTGGACGCTCGGGTTCCAGAAAGCGCTCGGCGGGGGGCGGGCCGAGTACCTGCTGGGGGCCGAGATCACCCAGCTCGGCCGGAACATGACCGCTCAGGTACGGGCGTCTCCGACCTGGTACACCCACCACAAGGTGATCCAGGGCTACACCCACCGGGGGCAGGTGATCGGGGCCATGATCGGGCCGGGCTCGGAGAGCCAGCGGGTCGAACTGACGCGGTACACTGATCGGGGTTCGACCCGGCTGGCCTGCACCCGGGTCCGCTGGGACAACGACTACTATTTCGAGGCCATGGCGCCGACGACCTGGAACGCCAACGATGTCTCGAACACCCTCTCGCTCGAGCAGACGGTCTTCCTCGGATCGTTCCTGCTGAGCGCCGAAGCCGCCTGGACCTGGCGGCTGAACCGGAACTTCGTCCTCGGCCGCGACGCCCATAACGTGCGGCTGCAGCTCGCCCTCAGCCGGTTCTGACGCTCCGCTTCCGGATCAGAAGGGGTTGTAGCACCAGCGCAGGAAGATCTGCCCCTCCCGACCGGCGGATGACGGCGGCGCCTCGTGCGGCCACAGGCCGGCCGGCGCGAGAACCGCCTCGGCGATGAGCCGCCAGTGGCGGTCACCCTCGTATGCGGCCATGATCCCCGTCCAGGTCCCGCGGCGCACCTCGCCGAAGAGGAATTTCTCGCTTGGCGGGGTGGTGTACTGCTCCAGCCGGGAGACTTCCCCCCCCTTGCGGGCGGTGCGTCCCCAGCAGGTGACGATGAGCCGGGGGTTGGCCAGCCAGGTGAGCCGGGCCTCGATCACCTCGCTGTTCTGCCCCGACCAGAAGCCCAGCCCGTAGCCGGCGTGCGTCCAGTCGTTGACCTCGTACTGGTGGCGGTAGGTGTTCGGCAGTACACGGGTCGCCTCGAGCCGGAGGTTCAGACGCCCGTCCAGGAACGAGGGAGTCCAGACGGCGCCCGCCTGGAACGCCACCCAGTTGTGGGCCTCGGTGGAGGAGAAGGTCTGCGGCAGCAGCCACTCGTCGATGAGGATCCCGCCGTAGAGGTACGGGCCCCGGCGGGGAGACCAGACCGCATCCACCGCCATGAGAGCGTTGTCGACGTCGGTGACCAGGTGCTGGACGTCCCAGACCGAGGCCGTCGGCACCAGGTAGACGAACTCGGGGAAGCGGTCGCCCACCACCACGACCTCGTTGAGCCCGAACCGGAAGCGCGGCAGCAGGTGGAAATCGAGCCGGTGTCCGATGACGTACTTGGAGCGATACAGCGGGCGGAAGATCCCCACGCCCGCCTGCTCGTAGGAGCCGAGCGAATCGAAAACCCCCGAGTTGAGCGTTCCGGTCATCATGGTGTAGTGCAGCCAGTCGCCCAGCTTCACCCGCAGCTGGAGGTGGCCGAAGGCGGGAGCGTGCCCGGAGAAGAGGAGATTGGAGCCCGGTGAGGGCCCCCAGACGGGGGAATCCAGACACAGGTCGAAGCCGAGCACGGGACCGTCGAAGGAGAGATGGCCCGAGGACTCCGAGTAGCTCTGGCGCCCCCCGAACCCGACCAGGTCGTGGGGCACCGTCTGTTCGGGGGCGTACGGCCAGCGTTTGATCGAACCGCGCCGGTCCTCCACGCTCTCGCGGTAGCGGGCGGCCCAGCCGACCGCGGGACCGGCCGTGCCGTAGAGTTCGAAGCCCCAGCGGGCGGTCGCGGCGCCGGTGTGGTCAGGGGGCAGGTCGGTGCGGGTGTCGAAGCCCAGTTCCACCGTGGGTTCCCCGGTGAAACGGGTGTCGTGCTCCCCCTCCCAGCGGATGCGGATCAGCGCGGCGGCCGGTTCGACCGCGGTTCCGGCGGCGGCTTCCCCGGGGGGGAGATCGCGTGAGAATTCGCGCAGGCGCCATTCGGCCTCGGCCGCCAGGGCGCCCAGGCCACCCGACCGGGCCGCCCGGGCGCCCGCCAGGAGAGCACGGGCCGCGGTCCGGCGCGCGAGCGGGCGGCGGCTGGTGTCGAGATCGGGGAGCAGGCCGGCTCCGGCGAGCCGGAAGAGTGTCTCATAGGCCGGATGGCCGCGGGCGAGATGAACGGTGGCCCCGGCCGGGGAGCCGGCCGCTCCGGACTGGGCCTGGAGCGGTGCCCGCGGTACGCACATCAGGACCGCCAGGCTCAATCCCGCGGTCCGGACCGTGCGGGCGGCGATCCCGCTCGGGGATCGATTCTGGACCCGATTCCGGGATCGTATCCGGGACTGCGTCGGGGAACGCCTCCGGGGCGAAGCATGATCGCCGGCCTGATAGTGGGGCATGACATCCCTCTCGACGGTGGGATTCTCCGGATCGGGTCCCATTCTAGCCGCTGCATCCCGCCCGCGCCATCTTCTCCGGACAGGGCGAGAGGGGAAGAAACATAAATCCTGCTCGTCATTCCGGCGTATTGGTGCTATCAATAATGGTTCGGAAATCCACGACCTGAAAACCGGATGATCATGCTGAAGAAGACTTTCTCTGCAGGAGTGTCTCGTTGTTTCCCCTCCGCCGCTCTTGCGGCGATCCTTCTCATCACCTTTATCCCACCCCGCGCCGGCGCCCAGCTCCCCCCCGGGGTGACGGCGGAACAGTGGAACAGCCTCACCCCGGCCCAGCAGGCCGAGCTCCTGCGCCGGCTGCAGCAGTCGGGAGCAGCACAGGCCACGACACAACAGGCCGAGGTACAGCTCCCGCCGGTGCTGGAGCCGCAGGTGGTGGC